>JBFRWO010000225.1:0-11370 GCA_051439625.1 Crocosphaera sp.
GCAGCACTCGCAGCTAAACCTGAGAAGGAGTTTAACAGGGAGATAACTACAGGCATATCGCCACCACCGATAGGTAGGACGAATAAGACCCCAAATACTAAGGATAAACCTACTAAACCTAAGAAAACTGTTGGGTTAGCAGGGTTGATGAAGAGGTAAACACTTCCTACGATGAAGGATAAGAAAAGCAGAATATTGAAGGGTTGTTGTAGGGGGAAAGTAACAGGAGAACCACTAACTAAACCTTGTAACTTAGCAAAAGCCAGTAAACTACCTGTTAAGGTAACACCACCGATAAACACCCCTAAAATAGCTACTAAGGTTGCATCAAAAGGAATGCCATTTCCTGCGTCTAATAACCGCCAAAACTCACCAACAGCAACTAAGGCACTGGCAGCACCCCCTAAACCGTTGAAAATACCCACCATTTGGGGCATGGCAGTCATAGCAACTTTTTGAGCCGCGATCGCTCCAATAATAGAACCGATGATCACTCCTACAAGAATCATCTGGTAGTTGATCACAGACTGATTAATGAGTGTAGCAATAATAGCAAAGAACATCCCCACGGCAGCGATAATGTTGCCTCGGCGGGCGGTTGCGGGTGATCCTAACTGCTTTAAACCGACAATAAAGAGGGCCGCAGCGACTAAATAAGTAAGTTCGATGCCGGTGGTTAAACCTGACAGAACATCAGTACATAAAGTATCGTTCATCTTCAATTATGCTCCCTTTTTCTTGAACATTTGCAACATTCGGTCGGTTACCAAGAAACCACCAACCACGTTAACCGTTGCTAATACAACGGCTACTAACCCTAAAATGACGGTAATATTCCATTCTTGGGGTCCGGCAATGAGAAGGGCCCCAACCACAGCAATACCAGAAATAGCATTGGCCCCAGACATTAGGGGAGTGTGTAGGGTGGGAGGCACTTTGTTGATCACCTCAAACCCTACAAAGGAGGCCAAGACGAACACTACTAAACCTATTAATAATCCAGTTGTCATTGATAATATATACTCCTGAGTTGTATCAGTTATCAGTTTTCAGTTACCAGTTATCAGTGAAATTAATTGATAACTGTTCACTGTTCACTGTTTCTGTTTTATGCTTGAACTAAGGTAGCGAGAGCTTTTTTCACCCGTTCGTTGCGGACTTCTCCTTCGTAGGTGACGCAGGTTCCGCTTACGATGTCGTCTTCAAAGTTGAAGTCGATGGCACCTTCTTTGACTAAATATTTCACCAAGGTTAAGAGGTTTTTGGCGTATACTTTACTTGAGTCCACGGGTAAGGTGGAAGGTAAGTTTAACGGCCCAATAATAGTGACACCGTTGTAGTAAACGTCTTTACCGGCTTCGGTACAAGCACAGTTACCGCCCTGTCCGGCTGCTAAGTCCACGATCACAGCCCCTGAACTCATTTCACCTACCATTTCCTCGGTGACGATCAAGGGGGCGCGTTTGCCTTGTACTTGGGCGGTGGTGATGACTACATCGGATTTTTTAATATGTTCGGTTAGAACTTGACGAATTTTTTCTTGTGTGCTTTGACCGACTTCTTTGGCGTAACCCTGACTGGTGGCTGTGTCTTCTTCGATGGGTATCTCAATAAATTTTGCCCCGACACTTTGCACCTCTTCTTTAACCGCAGGCCGTACGTCAAAGGCTTCTACTACTGCTCCTAAGCGTCTAGCGGTGGCGATCGCTTGTAACCCTGCTACACCTGCACCGATAACTAAGACTTTGGCCGGGGGAATGGTTCCTGCGGCGGTTGTCATCATGGGGAAAAGACGAGGCAAGGAAGCGGAAGCGATCAAGGCTGCTTTATAACCGGCGATGTTAGCCTGAGATGACAGTGCATCCATACTTTGGGCGCGACTGGTACGGGGAATCATCTCCATACTAAAGGCGTTTATTTTCCGTTGGGCTAAGGCTTGAACTTGTTCGGGGTTGGCCAAGGGGTTGAGGAAACTGATTAAGGTTGCACCGGTTTTTAACCAGTTCATTTCCTGTTCTCCTTCTTGTTCACCTGGTGGGGCAACTTTGAGGAGGATATCAGCAGATTCCCATAGTTCTTTGGCGGAGTTGACAATGGTGGCCCCGGCTGCTTCGTATGCGCTATCGGTAAAATGCGCGCCTTGGCCTGCCCCAGACTGTACCAATACTTCAAACCCTAGCTTAATAAAGCGGGCGACAATATCAGGAACGAGGGCAACTCGCAATTCTCCTAAGTCACTTTCTTTTGGAACTGCGATTTTTAGCATATTGAACCTTCCTTGTTTTTGTTTATGGGTTAAAAGTTTGTTGTTAGTATTTTCAGGGTTATTAACGGGTTAAGAGGAAACCTTAAACTCTTCTTTGTTTTTGCTTCACATAATTTAAGTGCTATGACTTAAATTATGATGAGGCTTTGAGTTGGCTTTGGTCATGGTTTGAGTGAGCATTGGTTGACAAACTGATAACCTTTGATATTGAGAGCGTTATTAACCCTATACTTCTGAGATAGCCTAATTTTGCTTTTTATTTAGTTTAAACTAGGTTTTTGCAACCCATTGAAAACTTAATCAATTTTTAACTGTGTATTTTGTTACCAATTATTCAGTGAGCAGTGAGCAGTTACCAGTGAACAGTGAACAGTTATTTGTTATTTTTTTATGTTTATTTATCAAAGCTCTTTTTTACACGAGAAGCGGTTTCTTCGGGTTTACCTGAGAGCGGAAATACTAAAACACTATCAATGTTTTTATTATTAGCTAATTCTTGGAGACGGTGTAATTGTTGATCGGTGATAGCAATACCATCGTATTTTTTAGCATAGTTTACTTCTGCATTAAAATTGTCTTCATTATATGCTTGAATAAAAACCCGATCTACTGACCAATTTTCCCAGTCAGCAGCAAAGTATCTTTTTGACCAATAAGGGTTATGATGACTAATATCAAAACTAACTGAATTATTGGCTTTTTTAACTTCTGTAATCATCTTTTGGGCAAATTTAGTTAACTTAGCGGTTCGATCAATTTTTCCTGGTAATTCTGCATGATAACCTAAATAATCATCCCATTGCACAGCATCAATTTGAGGATATTTTTTGACGAATTCTACTACAATATTAGTGAAAAAATTGGCAATTTCTGGCACTTCTACATCTAAAACATAATGTTCAATATTACTATAGGTTCGATCTACTCCAGGAACTAACCATTTATTGGCGATCGCTTTATCAAAAATTGGACTATTTTTATCAATTTTTATCCCTTTTTCAAAATAAGCATGAACTTCCATCCCCTGTTTCTGTGCTTCATCAATTAACCAATTTAACCATTGGGGATTAAAGTAATTCGGACAACTATTATAGCCTAAAGTTTGCTGCATAACTTCACTGTTATACATGGTGCAACCATTACCCCAAACACCATGAATAATCGTATTAAATCCTTGACTTTTATAATATTTTACTCGTTGCCTAATGGTTGCTTCATTGGCGTTATTTGTAACTTGATAGCGACTTAAATAAATACCTCTGATTTTTTTCTTTTCCCAAGGTGTCAAGGTCTTTTTTTGAGTATTTTCTACTTCAGTTTTAATTGTTTTAGAGGTCGTTTTTTGTGGGCTATCATTAGTTATTTTGGGTTTGTTTTCAGGTGTTTTGATAATGGGATTATTCTGTTTTTGAGATGAAGTTGATGGGGAAGAATTAGGATTTATTGGTTCAGTTGTAATCTGTTGACTTGGTGTGATAGTGTTTTCTTCAGTATTTTCGATAGGAATAGGTAAATTAGGATACTTTTCTAATAATTGAATCGTCACTGGATGATTAGCAATAAAATTAGGTAAAGGATTATTATTTTTAACAAAAAACCACCAATAACCACCACCAATAATGCTTGAAATAATAAATAGTTCTACTAAACAACCAAAATCAAAAATACCAGAAGATTTCTTCTTATTAGACATGATTCAAAGTCTCTAAATTTATATAACACATCTAAATTATATCAATACCTGTATATGATCAGTATCTTATGAATTATCAAATATGTTAAAGTATCATTAAATTTCTAGCTGCTTTTTAATGATTAAGTTTACTATAATCTTTAGTTAAACTCTATTTTCTTATTAATTTATATGAAAAGAAAACATTTTTTAGCATTAATATTAACAAGTTTTGTAACAGCTTGTAGCACATCTAGTTCTAATCAACAAGATTCTTCTAAAGTTACTTTAACTATATCAGTTGCTGCTAGTTTACAAGATGCTATGAAAACATTAAAAACTATTTATCAACAAGAAAATCCCAATATAGAGATTATTTATAACTTTGGTTCTTCCGGTTCTTTGCAACAACAAATTGAACAAGGTGCGCCAACAGATGTCTTTATTTCTGCTTCACCTAAACAGATGAATGTTCTAGAAAAAAGAAGCTTGATCTTAACAGAGACTCGTCAAGATTTATTAGAAAATAATCTGGTTTTGATAATACCAAAAGATAGTAAAAAAACTGTAATGTTTGAAACATTATCTACTGCAAGTTTAGATAAAATTGCTTTAGGAAATACAGAAAGTGTACCGGCTGGAGAATATGCAAAACAGGTTTTAAACTCATTAAAAGTCTACGATAAATTAACACCAAAGTTAGTATATGGCAAAAATGTTCGTCAAGTTCTTTTTTATGTGGAAACAGGTAATGTTGATGCTGGAATTGTTTATAGTACCGATGCAAAAATATCTGATAAAGTAATAGTAACAGATACAGCACCAGAAAACTCACATTCTCCTATTATCTACCCTGTAGCTGTTGTAAAAGACAGCAAAAATACTGAAAAATCTAAGAAATTTATTGAATTTTTATTGTCTGAAAAGGCTCAATTAGTCTTCAAAGAGTATGGGTTTACACAAGCAAAAAGTTAAGATACTATACTAATTTTAGTTTACAGTTATAAGTATCTAAATATAAAAAACTTATAAATAATTTTTGTTTGGAAACAAGATTAAAATATAAAAAGCTCGATCACACTTGCTAAAACCATAGTAAAAATACCTACTTTAAATAAGCCATTTAATTCATTATCATTAGTAGTAGTTACTTGATTGTTACTAACCTGTAAATGGCCATAAACGTTAACTGCTCCCATCATAAAGAATAATAAAGCCAATAAGCTCATTCCTTCATCTTTTTTCTTGTTGGAAACAGTAGCTTTAGTGTATTTATACTTATTCATAACTCGTCACTCCATAAGTATCAATTAGCGAAAGGGTTTAACACCCTCCCTAACAATATGTTAACAAATGTAAAATGTTATGACAAGGAGTTGACAAAATGAATTGATTATGGACCTAGTAAGACAATGACTTCTATTGGCAAAATTGGCGAAAAATTTGTGGCTCAATGGTTAATTTCTGAGGGTTGGCAGCTTTTACACGAGCGTTGGCGATCGCCTTGGGGTGAAATTGATTTAATTGCTCAAAAACTTGATATTAACACCGTTATTTTTGTTGAAGTCAAAACAAGAAAAAGCAGGAACTGGGATCACGGCGGTATTTTAGCAGTGACCCCACAAAAACAGGCTAAAATTAGGCAAACAGCCGATTATTTTTTAGGAAAATACCCTCATTTTTCTAACTTTATTTGTCGTTTTGATGTCGCTTTAGTTAATCATCAACCTGGCCATCAGATATGTTCTAATAACAGTGATTTTGTTATTAATTTGGGTAAACCTATCCAATGGCAAGGTTATCAGCTAACTTTATTAGATTATATTGAAGCTGCTTTTTAGGCTCCTATTTTACTCTTATTAATTGTTAATTATTTGGGGTTTCTTCTGGTTGAGGTTGAGTTTCAACTGGTTTTGGAAGTGGTTTAGGAACTGGACGAGGTTCATAATGCTTAAAGTGTTGATAGACAGTTCTAGAAATGTCTTGAATGAGATGACGACCGGCTACATCATTATAGGCTCTTTCAGCAAAAACTGCTCCAATATAACGCTTTCCTGTGGGCATATCAATAATACCAGCATCTCCAATAATTGTGCCAATATCTCCTGTTTTATGAGCAATGTTGGCTTTTTTTTCTAACCCTTGAGGCAGTAAAGTTCGGGTGCGTGTTCCTTCCATAATAGAGATGAGGCGATCGCGGGATCTCGCACTAATTAAGTCACCCCTTTCTATCCTTGCCAAAAGTTTGCTTAAATCTTCTGAACTGGTTTTATTAGTACCTTCTAAATCAGGTAAAATATTATTAATTTCAGTGTGTTTCATGCCCCATTTTTTGAAGCGTTCGTTAAGAACTTCTTTTCCACCTATCTGTTTAACTAACATTTCTGTAGCGGTATTATCACTAATAACAATCATTTTCCTCGCTACTTCTAGGGCGGTAAATTTCTTGTTTACCTTCATATATTGCATATCTCCTGAACCACTAACTATAACGTCTTTAGTCATAGTTAGCATTTGATCAAGGTGAATATTTCCAGCATCAACTTCTTCAAAGAAAGCAACCAAAACAGGAATTTTTATGGTACTAGCAGCCGGAATAGGTTGAGTTCCATTGTAAGTAACATAAGCTCCATTATCTAAGTCAATAAACCAAGCTTGAGGTTTAACATTAGGGTATTCAGAATCAATTTTTTGTATTTTTTCTTTGAGTGCGGTTAATTCTTTACTAACAGGAACATTTGTGGAACTTTTTGGAGTTAATTTTTCTGGTTTCTCTGCTTTATTTTCTTTATTTTCTTTATTTTCTTTATTTTCTTCTCCAGAAGGTTTAATCAGTTGAGAAGCCTTGGTATAAGCTGCTAAAATGTCTTCAGGATTAATAATAGTTAGGGTGGTTCCTGCGATCGCTCCAATTCCAACCCCCATAATACCGATACGTAAAATATACAAGAACAATTGAGTTAATGGGTTAGGGGAACGTTTGGAAGGGTTAGGACGAGGTTTTCTGGGTTGAGTAACCGTTTTTGCTCTGGATAGTTGTTTTTTACTATTTTTTCCTTTCCCTGAAACGATACGGGTTTGTTTTTGATTATTATTCACCCGACGAGGTGAGGTTTTTTTGGTTTGAGGAGAGGTAGTAGGAGAAGTTGGACGCGGCATAATTTCAACTTATTTATATGTCTTTGATCTCAATTACCACTTGAGACGCAAAAAACCTCTTAGAGTTGCATCATGTCAGTTACCAGTTATCAGTTACCAGTTATCGCTAATTCCCTTAAAGTGAGAAACTAATTCATCACAAATTTATCAATTAGATAACTTTTTAATGAGTAAAATGATCTTATAGAAACAACTAAAATTAATCAATTAAGAAATAGTAAAATTAATAAACATTTATAGAAACCATTGACCAAGTAAAAGGTATAAGACGATTTTTAGTAAATCTGAAAAAAGACTTAAAATATAGCTATCTTGACCAATAATTTTCCTAGACTAAAAGAACAAAAGACAACAAAAATACATGATTAACCATTTATCTTCACAATAGTTAATCATCTAACTTACTACACTTACACACTCGATAAAAATGATGGCAAGAATGAGGAGAGAACACGGAGACTCGGGGAAATTACTGTCAAAAAATTCACCCTATAGTATCCGAGCATTAAAACGTATTTTAACCGCTTTTTCATTAGGAATTATTGCTTTACAATCTACTGTGCCGGTTTTAGCTAATTCTAAAAATCCAGAAGAAACTGTCAATTGTGATATGTTAATCGTGGGTGCCGGTTTAGCTGGATCAGCAGCAGCTTATGAAGGTTTATTAGCAGGAAAAACAGTTTGTTTAACGGAAATTACTGATTGGGTTGGGGGACAGATTTCCTCACAAGGAACCTCAGCATTAGATGAAGGAAAACAACAGCGATCGCAACAACATTTTCCCAGAGGATATAGACTTCTAAGAAATAATATTGCTCGTCTCTACAATCGACAAAATCCTGGAGAATGTTGGGTGAGTGAAAGTTGTTTTATTCCTTATCATGGTCATCAGTTATTATCCCAACAATTAAAAGACGCTGAACAACAAGGAAGAGGACAATTAAAATGGTTTCCTTCCACGGTAATTAAAGAAGTAGAATTAAGTGAAGATGGGAAGTTAATAAAAAGTGCGATCGCTATTCAACACAGTCCCAAAGCTGGCACCGGTCCCCTCAATCAAGAACCCCTTTCTAAAACCATTGAAGACGCTTATAGCTACGAAAACTCAGAAAGATTTAATAAAAAAATTATTCGTTTTGAGTCTAAAACTAAACAAGGAAGTCCTACGGACTGGTTTGTGATCGAAGCCACAGAAACAGGGGAAATCATCGCTTTAACCGACATTCCTTACCGTTTAGGACTGGACCCCCGTGACCACCTTAACCCCTCTTCTCCCACGGAAAAAGGCGATAACTACTGTGTGCAAGGGTTCACCTATCCCTTTGCTATGCAAAGGACAGAAACCCCGCAACCCCAGACAAAACCTTCCTTTTATGAACAGTACGAACCCTATTATGGTTACGACACTGATCGCCGTTTGGCCTATTTTGATGTGGTCTTTACCTATCGACGTATTTGGACCCCCAAACCAGCAGATTTAGTGAGAGTGGGGCCTATGAAGGTCCAAAAACCCCAACCTGGGGACATTTCCATGCAAAACTGGATCTGGGGCAATGATTACCGTCCCGGAACCTCTCAAGATAACCTGGTATATAGTCGTAGACAACTGGAAGAAACCGGACAATTTGAACCTGGGGGTTGGAAAGGGGGACTTCGTACAGATGCTTTGCGCAAAGGGGAAGAACTCTCCGACGGATTTTACTATTGGTTGGTTGCCGGTAGGACAGACTCTCGTTTAGGATATGGAACGAAACGGCCAGCACCCAATCATCGCTTTTTAAAAGGTTTAGATTCCCCTATGGGAACTGCTCACGGGTTATCGAAATATCCCTATATTCGGGAAGGAAGACGGATTATCGGGAGACCTTCTTACGACCATGCTCAAGGGTTTGCCATCAACGAGATCGATATTTCTACAAAAGATTATTGGGGAGACTTTTATCGGACTTCCTTACCCCGTCCCATGTATCAGTTGGTGTGGTCAACTATTGCTAATTTAGAATCAAAGTTTGTTACCCCGAACGATCGCCCGTCCTATATGATTACTCGACGCACCCATGCAACAGTTTATCCTGACTCTGTGGGGGTTGCTCAGTATATGATCGATTTTCATCCTTGTATGGCCTTATCTCCCCCAGAAAAACGTGGTAACCGTGAACGACAAGGGGTTAGAGTGGCTCATGGTGGGGCGCATCCGGCACAAATACCCTTAAGAGCGTTAATTCCCCAAAAAGTGGATAATTTAATTGTCTCGGGTAAGAGTATTGCTACCAGTAACATTGCTGCTGCTGCTTATCGGGTGCATGGGTTTGAATGGTCTGTGGGTGCTGCTGCTGGAACCTTGGCTAGTTTTTCTTTAGAACAAAAGGTTTTACCCTATCAATTAGTGGATAATTTACCGGAACAAGAAGCTAAATTATTAGAACTACGTCGACGGTTAGAAAGGAATGGTAATCCTACTACTTTTCCTCGTGAAATGATGTTTAGTGTGCGTCGTTAAGCTGTAGGGTGGGCATTGCCCACCTTATAATATGTCATAATTAAATGAGGGTTTAAGTAAGAATTTTCTCCATGACTAAATATCTAACCATTGCTGAAGCTAATCAAAATTTATTAAAATTATCCTCTGAATTAGGAGATGAACCAGCTATTATTACGGAGGATGGGAAACCTGTTATTGTGGCATTTAGTTATGAACAAATCGCTTCGTTGTTAGAAACTTTAGAAATTTTAGAAGATGAAGAGTTATCTTCTATATTATCTGAAGCGATCGCTCAAGATAAAGCAGGAAAAAGAGTTAGTTGGTCAGATGCTCAAAAACAACTGGGTTGGGAATGAAATATAATATTGAGTTAATTCCTATTACACTGAAATTATTAGGTAAAATCAAGGATAAACGAGTTCAAAATGGTTTGCGTGAACGGATAGATAAGCTACAAGATGATCCTGAAAAACAGGGTAAAGCTCTTTCTGGTAAACTAAAAGGATATCGTAGTGTTAGAGCATTAGGACAACGTTATAGAATTATTTATCGTGTAGATAAAAATAAAATTGTTGTCTTAATCATTGGAGTAGGAATTAGAAAAGAAGGAAATAAAAAAGATATTTATTCTCTTCTTGAAAAGTTAATTGATAATATTAACCTTGATTTAGAATAAATAGAAAAATTATTCAGCATAAATCAAAAAATATTAAGCTACTTGATCATAATACGTTTTTGGAGTGGGTAGGGTTTCTCCTGCTATTTTATAATCTTCAATCAGTAATTCTAACACTTCTACCCCGTTGCTGACAGCTTCGGTATAGGTATCACCATGAGTTCTCCATTGTTGTCCTGGAAAGTCAGGAAACCCAACTAAATAACAGTCATCTTCTTCTGACCATTGAATAATCATTGTATATTTAAGGTTATTCACTATTTTGTCTCCTTTTAACTTGTTCTATTGCTTCTAAAACTCTTTTTTCTAAGTAAGTTTTAGCATCTGAACCATCTTTACCTGATAAGGTAATTCTACCTTGATATAAAGGATGATACCAGTTTGAGTTACTTCCTTTACCAGTACGGGAACGAAAACCGACTTTTTGTAACATCTGTTTGAGTTCTCTAATTTTTTTTGGCATTTACATTAATTATTATTTATTCGCTGTCAATAAAAGAACATTCAACTGTAATTTTTAAATGACTATCTGCTGAAGTTGAAACGTAAGGTACTCCTACTTTACTCATTACTTTAATGCCAAATTCTAAGGTTACTTTATCAATATTAGCGTTATCAACTTGCTTGAACGCATTTAATGTATATTCTGTGTAAGATTTAATAGTATTAGCAATAGAAGGAACATTATTTTCAATTTGTTCTTGTTCAGAAGTGTCATTTTCTGTGGGAGATATTCTGGAAAAAATATCTTTGAGTCCTTTGGGATCTTTTCCTAAGCTTTCTCTGGTTTCTTCTCTTGTTTCTTCAACAATATTTTTATCTTCAGAACTGATATCAATATCTTCGTTACTTTCTAAATAAATAATTGTGTTATCGTCTAATTTGATAGGGGTTAATTTTGTCATGATCTTTAAGATTTGATGGGTTAGATAATTTTAGTTTAAACTAAGATTATCAATGGATAATTGATAATTGACAATTGATAATTAATTAATTCGGTTTAAAATCTCTCCTTTTAAGGAGAAAAAGGTAAAAAGCATGACTTCCCATCCAATCCTCTTCTCTTTAGGGAGAGGTAATTATCCATTATCCATTGTCCATTGTCCATTATTGAA
>JBFRWO010000226.1:0-5934 GCA_051439625.1 Crocosphaera sp.
AAGATGGAGTCTCAAAAGTGTTCCCGTCACTAAGAGTGGCAAAAGTTTTTATTCCTAAATCAATTCCTACTTTTTGGTGGCTGTGTTTCATCTCAGGTATATAAGATGCTGAAAAGGCAAAACTTACATACCATTTCACTCCATACCTCTAAATAGTGAAAGTCTGAGAAACACAGTTATAAGGGATACCTTCTTTTAATCTAAAGGTTCCCAATGTAGGAATTTTTATCTTTTTTCCCTCCTTAACTAATACCTTGCCATTAGAACTATCTACTGTAAAACTACAGTGATGTTTCTTCTTTTTAAAACGAGGTAATTCTGCTTTTATTTTGACATCTCTCCAACGAGAAAATGCTTTTTTCAAGTCCCTAAAAGCATTCTGATAGATACGAGAGGAATATTTATTTGTCCATAAATATTCTGTCTGCTTTTTAGTAATGTTGGTAAAGACTTTTTTGATAGCATCTAACCGTTTTGAGTCACTGCCAGAAATTTCGGGAATATCCCAGGTGGTTTTTAGCAAAGATAGTCCCTGATTATACACAAAGCGAGAGAAGCCAGCACAGCCAGCAAAAAAGCTCTTTTCTTGATTATTTAGCTTTAACTCTCTCTTAATTGCGTACATAGATGGCTATTTTTTCTGGAATGGTTCTATTATATCTCAATCTATGCTCTATTAAACTGACAATTTTTGTGGAGCAGAGGAAATATCCTAGACATTATGTACAGGTATGTCTAGAATTGTACAGGTTTTTGTCTTCTAGAAGAAACTCTTGTAAGGCTTTTGTTGTTGGCGAGCGCAGATTTTGTGAGAAATGCAGGATTTGTATTTCCATCTCTGCTATCTTGGAGATGATGATAACGTGCTTTTTAGTTAACAAAGAATGAAATGTATCTTACATATTGGAACAGAGAAAACAGCGACAACAACAATTCAAGAGTTTTTACACAGAAACAGGCAAACACTCTTTCAATTGGGCTATTTGTATACCAAGGCTACTGGTTCCAGAAACAACGGGAATTTGCCAGTCGCCGCATATGATGTAAGTAGGCGAGATGACTTGACTCGCCTTCGTGGAATTTATACAGATGAAAGCTTACTGAACTATCAGAAAAAAACTATTGAACAACTAAGGAAAGAGCTTGATAGTGCTGGGGCATTTAAATTAACAGTATTCTCATCTGAGTACATCCAGTCACGTCTCACCACATCTGGTGAAGTGTCACGACTAAGAATACTGCTGAATCAAATTGGCTACGACGATATCCAGATTCTTGTTTACCTTCGCAGACCTGTCGATATTGCCAAATCTTTGTACTCAACCAGTGTCAAGTGCGGGGCAACAGCTGCATCTCCACCTTCACCGAAAAATAAGTACTACCGAAATATTTGTGATCACAGGGGTACATTGAAAAGATTTAGTGATGTGTTTGGAGAGACAGCTGTTAGGCCTAGAATTTATAGCAGAGACGAGTTTAAGAATGGTTGCATAATATCAGATTTCTTAGCATCAATCGGTTTGGAATCGACACAGGAATTATTCGAAGTTCCGGCGAATCATAATGATCATCTATCAGCCTTGGGGCTTGAAATACTTAGGCGTGTCAATCACCGAGTACCACTGTTTGTGGATGAACGGCTGAACCAACTCCGTGGAAATTTAGTTAAGTATTTCTCGAATTACTTCAAGGACGGATATGCATATACAATGCCAGAAGAACTCTTTTGGCAGTATGAGATGGAATTTGAAGAAAGCAATGAGTGGGTACGACAGAAGTACTTTCCGGAAAGAGATTGTCTGTTCTGTAAGACAATATATCCGAATGTTGTCGAAGTTGGTTTGAGCCAAGAGGAACTGGAAAGCATTGCAAATATGATTGCCACTATATGGTTTGAAAAAGAAACAATGGTTACCAAACTCACTCATAGAGAGAAAAACAAAGTTACCAAGGCGATTGGATACTTTAAGCAATGGGTGAAGCGCATTTTGTAAAGTGCTATCGGTCAGAAAGGTAACACAAGATAATCGTGGGAAAAAGACGGCAGGAGTGGATGGTATTAAAATATTATCCCCAGAAGCTCGTATGAACCTCGTAGGTCAACTCAGAATTAATGGCAAAATTGACATACTCCCCCGTTAAACTGCGTCTTCCACGGGGGATTCTTTCCACATCACTGCTAGAAATTCCTTGTTCAACGAGACGACTTAAATG
Organism: Crocosphaera sp.; assembly: GCA_051439625.1. GTDB lineage: Bacteria > Cyanobacteriota > Cyanobacteriia > Cyanobacteriales > Microcystaceae > Crocosphaera. The sequence goes on from JBFRWO010000226.1 coordinate 2,215, forward strand.
CTCAATGTTACCATTGAGAACCCAGAGGTCGGACTCTCCCAAGGCGTTTGGGTCGGTTTCGGTATGCCCTACCGTACCACAGACGCAACTCAAAGTGCTAATCCTGATCCCCTTAGTGTTTCAGGAAGTGTTAACTTTGTCAATCTAGGTGATTTTATTGATACTTTAACAGGTGATGTATCTTGGAACTATAATCCAAATATATTCGGTTTTGCTGACATAGAAGGGATAGATTCTGATGGAAGTTTTACTTTAACTTATCATTTTACTCCTACTTCTACTCCAGAACCTACTACAACTTTAGGGTTAATAGGACTTGGAATGATGGGACTATCACGTTTAAGAAAAAAAACAAAATAGTTTGCCTCATTAAATTAAACCGCGTCCAGGTTCAAACCCACAGCTTTGAAGAATCAGCTAAAATGCTTATCTAACAAAGTTTTTCTTGTCCAGCTACTAGAGAAAAAACTCCAGTTCTCAACATGGACGCGGTTTAGACTAAAGATGTTTATTTTGTAGGGTGGGCAAATGTGAAAAGGAAATTATTTAACCAAAAATTATCATATATTGCCCACCTTAAATCTAAGAAGTTTGAGTACAATAAAAAGTCAAACTGGTGTTACCATAGTGTTTTTCTCGACTGATTTTCAATCCTTTTATGACTGTTGCTTGCCAAAATTTAGGGTTATGTTCTACGGCTATTTCTCCTTGTTCATTTAATAATTGATGAGTAACAATTAATTCTAAAACAGGTTGGTAAAGTCCACTTTTATAGGGTGGGTCAAAATAAATAAGATCAAATTGTTTACCTTCTAAATTATTTAATACTTTTAAAATATCTCCTTTAACAATGTGAAATTCTTGTTCATGACTGGCTATTTTTTGCCAATTTTCATTAATAATCTTACAAGCTTTGCCATACTTTTCAACTCCAATAACAACAGAAGCATCACGACATAATGCTTCTGCCCCCATTGCCCCATTTCCTGCACACAAATCTAACCAACTACACCCCATAACTTCCCCTTGCCAAATATTAAATAATGCTTCTCTCACCTTGGCTGAAGTGGGACGGGTTAACTCTCCTGGTAATGTTTTTATTAGTCGATTTCCATAAATTCTCATTCCTGATTTCTTAATTTTCCTTCTAATTCTTGCAGTTGTTCTTTTTGTGTTTCTAGTTCTAATTGACGACGGGTTAAATCAAGACTTTTAGCTGTAATCTCTTGTCGCCATTGTTCAACTTTTTCTTGTTCTTTTTCCACCCATTCCGGGGTAATAACCCCATGGCCTAAATAGGTTTCAACTAAACCCAGAACCCAATCTTTTGCTTCTTTAAGTTCTAAAATCTCTTGATTATTGTCTAGCTTTGCTAACACCAAAACCCCATCACAAAAACCCATCAAAATTTTACAGGAAATGACCTCATCAGAGATGATTTCCCAGAGGTTTTGGGGGGTTTGACGTGCCAGCAACAACAGTTCCATCTCCCCTGAGTTGGGATTTTTTTTCACTTGGGCTAGGTGCAACATAGTGGGTTAAGGGGTTAGCAGGGTGGCAGTCTCTATTATTGCAGACGCTTAAGACGTTCGCGCAAAATTTCAGCCTGTTTTTCGGCTTCTGCTAAAGCATCTCTTGCCCCCTGAACAACCGCTTCGGGGGCTTTATTGACAAAACCTGGGTTGTTGAGTCGGCCTGAGAGGGATTTAATCTCAGCCTCAATTTTAGCTAAACTCTTCTCTAGTTTGGCACGAAGACCGGCAATGTCAACCACCCCAGAAAGAGGAATTAAAGCCTGTATGGTTCCCACGACTCCAGCAACGACTTGTTCCGTCTGTTGTTCGAGTTGGGGAGTGATGGTTAAGGTTGCCACTTTCCCTAAGTCTTGGATGTATTTTCGACCTGATTCTAGGATAGTTCTTTCTTGCTCACTTTCACTCTGTAAAATCACTGAAACCTTGACCCCTGGTTTAATATCGGCTTCGGCCCGCATATTTCTTAGGGTATGAATGGTTTCAAAAAGGAGGCTAAAGGAGGTTTCTAAGTCAGGATTAATTAGGGCGTTATCTACGTTAGGATAGGCTTGTAGCGCGATAAACTGCCCCTCGCTTTGACTGAGGGTTTGCCAAATTTCTTCGGTAATATGGGGCATAAAGGGATGAAGTAGCTTTAAGGTTCCATCCAAAATGTATGCTAGGGTTTGTCTGGCAACGTCACGGGAGGGTGTTTCCTGCCAGAGACGGGTTTTCACCAGTTCGATGTACCAATCGCAAAAATCTCCCCAAATGAACTCATATAGCCCTTTAGCTGCCTCTCCTAAGCCATAAGCTTCGATATGATCTCTAGTTTGTTGGACGGTTTGATGGAAGCGTGAGAGTATCCAGCGATCGCATAATTCTAATTTTTCTGCATCGGGAGTGCCTAAACTTTGGGGGGTTTCTCCCTTGAGGTGCATCATCACAAACCGGGCCGCGTTCCAAAGTTTGTTGGCGAAGTTACGAGATGCTTCTACGGACTCTGATTGGTCGGTTTTGCGATCGTATTGTAAGCTGATATCTTGTCCAGCACCGGCGACTTCTCTAATTAGGGTGTAACGTAGTGCATCAGTACCGTATTTTTCAATTAATATTAAAGGATCGATGCCGTTGTTATAACTCTTCGACATTTTCCTGCCGTTTTCATCCCTAACTAAGCCATGAATATAGACATCTTTAAAGGGCATTTCATCGGTAAAATAACCGGCCATCATGGTCATTCTTGCGACCCAAAAGAAGATAATATCGAATCCTGTGACGAGGGTACTGGTGGGGTAATAAGTTTTTAAATCTTCTGTATTTTCGGGCCAGCCTAGTGTTGAAAATGGCCATAAACCGGAAGAGAACCAAGTATCTAAGACATCGGGGTCTTGTTCTAGTTTAATGTTATCTCCGTATTCTTTTTTGGCTTTTTCTAAGGCTTCTGTTTCTGAATGAGCCACAATAAAGGGTGTGTTATCGGTAATTTCTCCATTGGTTTCGCTAATGACGTACCATGCTGGAATTTGATGACCCCACCACAATTGACGAGAAATACACCAATCTTTTAGTTTTACTAACCAATCTCGATAAACTTTTTTCCATCTTTGGGGTACAAAATTGGGGGAATTATTTTCGTCTAAACATTTCAGGGCTTTTTGGGCTAAGGGATCGATTTTGACAAACCATTGTGTGGATAATAAAGGTTCAACAGGAACTTTACCTCTATCACTATAAGGAACGGCATGACTATAGTTTTCTATTTTGATTAAAAAGCCATCTTCTTCTAACTTTTTAACGACATTTTTACGGGCAACAAAACGATATTGTCCTGCAAAGATTCCTGCATTTTCGTTCAGTGTCCCATCTTTATTCATAATATTAATGAACGGGAGTTTATGGCGGTTTCCCATCTCGAAATCATTAGGATCATGTGCCGGGGTAACTTTAACACAACCGGTCCCAAATTCTGGATCAACTAATTCATCGGCAAATATCGGTATTTCTCGTCCAACAATGGGTAAAGTTATGGTTTTTCCAATCAAGTTTTTGTATCTTTCATCGTTAGGATTAACTGCAACTCCTGTATCTCCTAACATGGTTTCTGGTCTGGTAGTGGCTACTTCAACATAACCGCTATTGTCGCTTAAGGGATAACGAAAGTGCCATAAATGACCATCTACCTCTTTACTTTCTACTTCTACAT
>JBFRWO010000227.1:0-5924 GCA_051439625.1 Crocosphaera sp.
TCCGACCTTGATAAATACGTCGAATCTTACCATCTTGAGGAAGACGACGTTCAGCAATATCGAGATCCGCCATAATTTTAAAGCGCGCTACCACCGCCGGGGTAACTTTCCGAGGAAGAGGATCAAACGCTTGTTGGAGTACCCCATCTTTACGGAAACGAACGCCAAGGGTTTCTTCTTGGGGTTCCACATGAATATCGGAAGTCCCTTCTTGGAGGGCTTTGGCGAGGATTTTATTAACTAAATTAATAACCGGGGCTTGACCAGCATCGTTAGAGTCAAGGGCATCATGACTTTCATCTTCTTCTTCATTCATGTTGGCATCGAGATCACCCACACTGTCGCTGAGATCGGCCATTTTATTGAGGGCTTCTTCTTTAGAGATGCGTTCCTTCTCTATATCGAGTTCCTGTTGAATTTCATGATACTGTTGTAATAAGCCGTCATAATCTTCTTGGGTAATGACCATGCGGCGTAGGTCTAAATTTCTCGCCCTCAAGATGCGGTTTAAGTCATCTTGTGCCGCGAGGTTATCCGGATCAACCATGGCCACCAATATAGAAGGTGGGTCCCCATCGTGTCTGGATAAGGGTAAAATTTTATGGCGACGACAAATATCAAAGGAAATTAAAGAATTGATTAATTCAGCCATCTGGCGATCCGCCACAGTAGACACTTCGGGATCGATTGAGTCGACACCATAAAGGATTTTCAGTTCAAATAAATGGTGTTTTTTATATTGTCGTAATAAATCGGGGGATAAGGGTTCCCCTGTCATACACTGTAAAACTTCTGTCACAGGACGACCAGTTTTACGGGCTTCCATTAGGGCCTGTTTCATCTGATCTGGCCGGACGTATCCGGCTTCGATCACTTTGTTGCCAAACGGTGGAAAGTCATTACGCACGGCAACTGCTCGGTTGCGTTTGGAAGAGGTTAAATTTGAGGTAGACAAAGATGACATAAGGCAGTAATTATAGGCTGCTTACGTGTTTATTATTCCCAAAACTGGCCTCAAAATTACCATGCTGAGAAAGATTTTTTTTAAAGCCTAAATAAAGCTGAGTTCGGTGTTAGGAAATTTACCGGAATTAGGTTTAACTCACATCTTGCACCTTCGATAAAAGTAGCTAGTGCCGCTACGCGAAAGTCACTCATGCAAAAGGCACTCATGCAAAAGTATCGATTGGTAAGGGTTTGAGGCTTTTGCGACTGGTGGGTTATTTCCACCACGCTGCACTAGTTTAGAGAGGGAACGGGGAACAGGATTTATTTTGACTGTAACTGCTTGAGAATTGATTTTGTTTCTTTTTTTGTTGAGTTGGATAGCTCCTCGTTCGAGTTTTTGCCTTATTTTATTGGGTTCTGAACAATGACCACTAAAATAATTATTAGAAAGAAAATTAAAAACCATTCTATAGTTTTATAATATCGTTTTTTATCAGCTTTGTTTTTTATTAGTCGGTAGTGTTTTTCTTGTGCTTCCTCTTTTAATAATTCCCGATTTATTTGACAATACTCTATAACTTCTTGGATAGCTGCTAAAGGTAAATTTCGATTTTCGGCTGCTTCTTCTAGGGTTTCTTTTTTTAAAATCATTTCTGAATAGATATCAGATACTTTAATTTTTTCTCCCTTAATATAAAGTTGTTGTTGCAAAGATTCGGGGCAATATTCTAGGTACTTCCACTGATTTTCTTTCTGGAATATAGTCATGATAAATCACTCTAAATACTTAGTATTGGCTGCATAAGAGGTAAAATAGTAAGCCTCTCAAGGTTACAAACGAAAGTAGTTTAAAAACTTTTGAAATTTATATAGATGAAAGGGTTTGTTGCTTTGAAAAGACATTGAGTAAACTAAATTGATGGGGAACATCTGGCTTGACTAAGCATTCATTAAGCTGTTGTTTAATTAATGACTCATCTAAGTCACGCCCAATGAATACAAGTTCGTTTTTTGGATGGGTTGTCCAATCATCATCTTTTATATCGTAGCGAAGTCCGCTCAGTTGAAAAATATGTCGGGCGGGACTTTCTTCAAACCAGAGTATTCCCTTGGCACGAAATATGTTATTAGATAATTGTTCAGATAAAAAATGTTCAAATTTTTCAACTTTAAAGGGGCGATCACTTTGAAAAGAAATAAAATTAAAGCCATCGTTTTCTAGATGATTGTTAAAAGCAGATTTATCCTTCCGAAACTGGGAAATTTCAGCTTGATAGTTATTTGCTTTAGTTAAACCAATATCTAAAATTAAAGGTAAAGATACTTGACCATATTCACTCTCTAAAATTCTAGACCCTGGCTTGATATCCCTAATAAATGCTTCTAATTCGCTAATTTTTTCTTGCGTGGCTAAGTCAATTTTATTTAGAATAACTACGTCACCGTATCTAATTTGACTTAAGGCTGCATCACTATCAAAATGTTTAGAATCAAAAGCGTCTGCATCCACAACTGTAATAACGGCATCAAGACGAGTTAAAAACTTTAATTCCGTTCCTAAAAAATTCAATATAATTGGTAATGGATCAGCTAATCCTGTGGTTTCAACGACTAAATAATCGACTTTTTCTTCTGCTTCTAAAACTCGATAGACAGTATTAACAAAACCATCATTAAGGGTGCAACAAATACAACCATTATCTAGTTCTATCATATCTGATTCCACCGAAATTAGGAGTTGCTCATCAATATTAATATCCCCAAAGTCATTGACTAATACAGCTATTTTCAAATTATCTTTATTCTGTAAAATTTGATTAAGTAAAGTTGTTTTTCCACTACCTAAGAAACCAGTAATTATGGTGACTGGCATTCCACTTTTTGGTAAAGATGGCAGTGCATCGGATAGGTTGAAGTTTAGAGGAGTCATAGTCTTAAGTTAATTTGTTTCGGGATATTTCGATAATGATTATCAATTTACACTACTACGTATGAGAACGATAATCATTCTCATGGTAAGATATCGGAGATGGATTTATCTTCTTCCCGAAAGAAGACCCTCAGCTATGCTGACGGGATGAATTTCGCGGCAGTTAACCATTGCTGGTGAGCAATCCCTCAAGTTAGCCCTGGACTTAATGGCACGACGGGTGGTCGCACAATACTGCTCGGCCCGCGGAAAATTGTCTGTTGAGACAAGCAGGGGGAGCAGGGGATGCAGGGGCAGCAGAGGGAGAAAATGGGACTTCCTCCTCTGCTCCCTCCGCCCCCTCCGCCTCCTTTGCCTCCCTCAACTGGAGCGTTTCGAGCTTAACCGACCAGTATTGGGTGGTCGCAGAGATTCTCTTGTTTCATTTTCTGAGATAATGGAAACTCAAGGGAATACATCGTCGGAACTCTTAAATCCCTGACAAAAAATCAACAGGAATTTATTTTGTAAGATTAATTGATTATGAATATAAACAGTTGTCGTAATACCCATGATTTTAGAGCGTTGGCTAAAGCCAGATTACCTTCTCCTGTCTTTAACTATATAGATGGGGCTGCCGATGATGAAGTCACTTATAGAAGGAACACTACAGCTTATGAAGAATGTGATCTCATTCCTAATGTCTTGGCAGGGGTTGAAAATATAGATACTTCGGTGGAAGTTATGGGAATGAAACTAGATCTGCCTCTATTTTGTTCCCCAACCGCCTTACAACGATTATTTCATTATAGAGGGGAAAGAGCAGTTGCTTTAGCCGCCGAAAAATCTCGCATCCTGTTTGGGGTTTCTAGTTTGGGGACAGTGAGTTTAGAAGAGATTGGTAAAACAATCTCCTCACCAAAAATGTTCCAATTCTATTATCACAAAGACAAAGGTTTGAACGATGCCATGATTGAAATGTGCAAAGAGGCCAACTTTGATGCCATTGCTTTGACTGTGGATACCATCACGGGAGGAAACCGAGAAAGAGACCTTTGGACAGGATTCACAAGTCCTCCGAAACTGACATTGAATAGTTTAATGAGTTTCGCCTTACATCCTTATTGGTCATTAAATTATGTTTTTCGTGAAAGATTTGCCTTGCCTCAATTAGAAAAATATGTTTCCCAAGGCAGTAACATATCAGTATCCATTGGAGACTATTTCAGTAATATGCTCGATCAATCAATGGATTGGAAAGATGCCGAGGAAATTAAGCAAAAATGGGGGAAAAAGTTTTGCCTGAAAGGGGTAATGAGTGTGGAAGATGCAAAAAGAGCCGTAGATATCGGTGCTGATGCGATTATGGTTTCTAATCACGGTGGTCGTCAACTAGATGGTTCTATCTCCCCTTTTGACCAGTTAGCAGATATAGTAGATGCGGTGGGCGATAAAATTGATGTCATCTGTGATGGTGGCATTAGAAGAGGAACTCATGTTCTTAAAGCTCTCTCAGTTGGAGCCAAAGCTTGTTCTGGGGGAAGATGGTATTTATACGCTTTGGCCGCTGGTGGTCAACAAGGGGTGGAAAAGGCTATTTCAAATATGAAGAGTGAGATAGAGAGAGATATGAAACTAATGGGAGTTACTAAGCTTTCCCAACTCTCAAGAAAAAATATTAAATTTAGATAGGAGAAGTTATCAAAGAATCCCCCGTTACAGCGACGATAAAAGCTTAACGGTGGGAGTGTCAATTCGCTATAATAAGGCAAAAGTGTTAACGATTATCTGATGGAATGAAACGGCTTTTGACTGCTTCTGTCTTAGGTATTGCTGGTACAGTAGGTAGTGTATTATTATCAACGATTGAAACTCCTGCTTTAGCTACTTTACTGTTAGCAGGGGGAGTCAATTCTTTGGTGGGTGTATTGGGAGGGGTTATTGCTAATGATGGCAGTGTGGTATGGGATAATATTGGGGAAAAATTGCAAGATAATGACACAATTCTACAAAATAATGATTTAAAAAAAGCAGTAGGAATTGCGATCGCTGCTATTATTGCACAAACAGCGAAGGATGAAAATAAAGTTAATCTTGCTTATAAAAGTCATATTAAAAAGTTAGGAAAATATACGGTTGATAATTGGGTTAAATTATGCAACGAGGGAGTTATCTCTTTAAATGAAGCAAGTTTGACACCAATACAAGAGCATAATTTATCTGGTTTAATGTTGGGAAAATCGGATGATGTAAAATATTTACGGGTATTTAATACTGATGAAATTAAGGATAAGGAAGTTTGGAAAAATTTAGTGGGAATAATTATTGAAAATAGTAGGATATTGTCTGAATTAAAAACTATAGAAGAAGAAAAAATAGTAATTTATAATATTATTGATAATCTTGCAGAGGCTTTATCACACAACTTTTTAAAAGCATTTCGGGAAGTATTAAAGGAAGATTTTGCTAATGGGGGAAAAGCATTTGCAGGGTTTACTATGGATATTTTTAAGGAGTTGCAACAGGGAATTAATGAAAGTAATAACTTAATTTTAAAAAAATTAGATAATTTAAGTATTAATAACCCAGGAGAAGATAGTAAATTATTAACAGAGTTGGCTAAATTATATAATTGTACGGTAGATAATAGGGAAGAGATTAAAAAAAAGCTTAATGACGAATTAAAACAAATTAATCATAAATTAACTGCATTACAATCTAAAAATACAGAAGATTTTATCAAATTAGGTAATCAAATTCATTCAGAGTTTGAAAATATTCGGGAATTATTAAATGAAATTGATGTTAAATTAGATGAGTTATTAGGTTTTGTAAAATTAGGTTTTCAACGTAGTGAGGCGAATCAAGAAGACATTAAAGACGAAGTAAATAGATTAAATACTAAAGTTGATCAAATTATAGAACAACGGAAAATAAGTCAACAAAATACTGCACCTAGTTTATTAATAACAGGAGATGCACCAAAAGCGATCGCAAATTGGCAAGGAAGAATAAAAGAATTAGAAACTATTAAGAAATGGATACTCAATCCTGATGTTAACTTAGT
>JBFRWO010000228.1:0-5525 GCA_051439625.1 Crocosphaera sp.
CGTCATCAAACTCAATTTAAGGCTTTGGGTAGGATGAATCTCGTCTTAGCTAATCTCAAAAAAATGGATACAGTAGAATTAGGAAAAATACAATCTCAAGCGCAACAATGGAGAGAAGACTATCAAACTGAGTAAAATAATCCACAAACTGGCCATCTTATCCTTAGCGTTGCCCATAATAACATAAAAAAGTAGTATAGTCTACAATCCTGATTACCTCGTTGCTCAATAGAAACATTTTTCAATAATTTTGTAGTTTATTTGAACTTTTTTTAGACTATTTTGTAGTCTATGTTACTTTTTTATCCAGTTTTCGTTGAAGAATAAAATATTTAAAATACAAATATAATACATTTTATTGAATTAGTCAGAACTATAAAAGAGTCACAGAGATCCCCAACTCAAGTAATTTAATTAATTTTCACAGATCACTGAAGAGAAAGACTATAATAACGGAAAATTACATGGTGTGAAGAGAAGTCTATGGCCGTTCAATTAAAACAAGCCCTTACCGTCGGAACTTATATCGTTAGCCAACGTTTAAAGGGTTGTCAACGCTTTCCTTTGGTGTTGATGCTAGAACCCCTATTTCGTTGTAACTTAGCCTGTTCTGGATGCGGAAAAATTCAACATCCTACCGATATTTTAGCCCGTAATCTAACCCCCGAAGAATGCTTTAACGCAGTAGAAGAATGTGGTGCGCCGGTGGTTTCTATTCCTGGAGGTGAACCCTTACTGCATCCTCAAATTGATGAGATTGTGAAAGGGTTAGTAGAAAGGAAAAAATTTGTCTATCTTTGTACCAACGCCATTCTCTTAGAAAAGAGTTTACATAAGTTTGAACCCTCCCCTTATTTTTGCTTCAGTGTGCATTTAGATGGATTGAAAGAACATCATGATAAATGTGTCGATCGCAAAGGAGTTTTTGATAAAGCGATCGCAGGAATAAAAGCAGCCAAAGCCAAAGGTTTTCGGGTAACTACAAATACCACTGTTTTTGAAGGAACCGACCCCAAAGAAATGCAGGAATTTTTTGATTTCTTAGAAACTTTGGGAACTGATGGGATGATGATTTCTCCTGGTTATAGTTATGAGTGGGCCCCGGATCAAGATAACTTCTTAAAACGGGAAGAAACTAAAAAGTTATTCCGAGAAATTTTAATGCCTTGGAAGTTAGGTAAAAAGAAATGGAACTTCAATCACAATCCCCTCTTTTTAGATTTTCTATTAGGAGAAAAAGACTATGAATGTACCCCTTGGGGAAGTCCTAGTTATAGCGTTTTAGGATGGCAAAAACCCTGTTATCTTCTCAACGAAGGACATTATCAAACCTTCAACGAATTAATGGAAGAAACCCAATGGGAAAACTATGGCCGTGCTAGTGGTAATCCAAAATGTGCCGACTGTATGGTACATTGTGGTTATGAACCTACAGCAGCAGTTGATGCCATGAACCCTGCAAATATGGGACGAGCTTTAGGCAGTGTTATTAGTGCTTAATTTTGTCTCAATTTTTGAGGGAATAGAGACTAAAATTTAGAAGTAAAAAGGTAGAAGTAAAAAGTAAATAATTCTACCTTTTCTGTCATTTCATTTATCATTGAACATTTATCATTTATCATTCGTTTGGAAGTTAGAAAAATATAATCAATCAGAATTTATAATTATTAAACTCTGAAGTTGATAAATTACCCCAACTTTTGAAAAGTCGGGGTTTCTAAATGGGTCAAACTTTTCTTATTTTTTCAAGACCAGGGATCAGGAATTGATTTAAAATCATCTGCGTTCATCTCTTCCGAGGAAGATAAATCTGCTGTAACAATAGTTTCTTTATTGGGATCTAATTCTTGTGTTAAAGCTTCCCAATCTCCAGGATCTTTCAATTCTTCGTATAAATTGGAACTGGCACTAATTGTTTCTTTACAAAGGTCAATATCTGGGACTATATGCTTATTAATTTGAGCCGCTTTTACTACTGGTTCAAAAGATGATCTCTGTGGTGATGTTTTCGTGCTTGAAGAACTATCAGTGCCTTTTAAAGCTTGTTTGAGGTGATGTAATTCTTGAGTCAAAGTCATTAACAATGTTTCCATTGTTTCCAGACGCTGATTTACCTCTGCTGGTGAAGGACTGGGATTTTCTGAGAGGGTTGAGAAATCAACCTGATAGGGACATACCCGAGCAAATTCTTTTAAACCAATTTCTCCATCTTCAAGCAATGAAAGGGCTTCAGTTTTCAAAGAAGATGGTTGATCCCTTCGCGCGATTTGCTTGAGTTGCTCGAGATCAGCACCTTGAGCAATGGCTGTTTTTAAAGCAGGAGTGATGGCATGAAATTCGTATAATTGAACGAAATCATCGTATCCGTCACCGTTGCATTGACGGCAAAGTCTACCTTTTTGTCTCATCTGTTCCCTTTCTGTTTCGTCGAGACAACGGGCTTTATAAAAGGTATTTTCAGCCTTGTTAGCCTCAGAAATTCCCAATTGAGCTAATTCATCCACCGTGGGTTCATCAATCATACGGCAAGCAGGACATAAACGAGGAATAGTATATTGATGAAGGACCCCTATTAAGCTATCTGCTAATAAACTCGGAGTCACCATTTCCCTTAATAAAGTAATGGCACTGATTCCATCTTCAGCATTGAGACTGGCGAGAACAAAACGGTCGTTATCCGCCATCTCTGCCACCATACGAGCCACCGATGGATTAGAGAGATGATCAACCAAAATACGCTCTTTATCTTGTCCTAGAAGGGATTGTAATACCGTATGATAATCTTTTTCTTGATCAACATCGATCTCAGTTTGACTAATACCAGAGAGAAGATAACTGATAGATTCTTCTACAGTGGCCATGGCTGATGGGTTAGCCATATTTTGAGAGAATAAACTATAAAGAAGGGGTGTAGGGGCTTTTTTATCTGTATTGGTAACTAATAATAATCCCGAAGAACTCTGCATTATTTCTTCGAGGGATTTTCTGACCACTGCATCACAAATCAGGGTTTCTAAATTGGGAGGTTTAACAGCACTATCCACCACACGAATTGTAATTTTTTCCCCATAAAAACTGGGCTGGGTTTGTAGGAAAAAATGGATAGTCCGACCCCCTCCCCGTTTGCGAATACGGCCTTTTTGTGGGGTTTGAGATTGGTTAACGTCCAACTCAGCCATCAACTTTAACCGAGATAAAATACGCGAGGTTAATTTTTTGGGTAAGGGATCAACCAGGGGGTTGAGAATCTCTGCCTTACCATAGCGAATGCTGAGAAAATTAGCCTCCGGTTCAATCTGAATAGAAGTGGCTTTTTTTTCAACTGCTTTGGCTAGAAATTTATTCACCAGGGTGACAATTGTATTAGATGGTGTTTCCTGTAAAATAGAATTGGTTTTTGGCGTAAATTCTGGTGGGGAAGATTCATCACCAACAATGGTGGCCTCACAATCAGGTACTTGTTGACCAATGAGCGTGGCTTCACAATTTAAAGAGTCTTGAGAGTGATTAGACATGGGTGGTTAATGATAAGCTTGAATTAGGATTTAATAATGACATTCAGGTTAGATAACATTTCTTCTATCCTGTCGGTTGATTCCCTAAGTTCGACGTAAGGCAAAATTTCCATAAGTCGTAGAACTGGAAGTCTATATCCCCCATGAAAACCTTGAAAATTCCCTCACTCTGAACTCCGAAATCTTCAGACCGAACTCAGATTTGTTGGTTGTTATAACCAGAAAACGATCCCTTAATGGTTTTACTATTCTTTATCAGGATGCCCAAATTCTTACCTTTACTTACCATTTCCCCAGAAAAATAAGAAACCCATAGGCTAAGTGTACCTATGGGTTCTAAATTTAAGCAAAATACTGGATTAATGTAGATAAATTGCTATTATCTACATTAATCCAGTATTTGTTCCTGGTTTTCCCGTAGCTAATTCGACTTTGACGATTTTACCGCCCATTTTCATGATGCGTTGTTGTTCGCGAAACCAATTATCGTAAGGAACCAATTTTGTAAAAAAGGTATTTTGTAATTCTCGCTGAGTCCGAATTCTGGTTTGACTAGGAACACAAGCGGTGACTTTAAACATTCGCATGGGTCGAGTTCTCCTAAATTTCCTCAAAAATTCTCATACAACAAAGTTCGGGAGTCAAGAGTCAATACTAGATCGTCAAAACCCATCTTTAACAGCAAAGATTAAGCCTTTAACCAGCTAGCACTCACTCTAGACTTCCCGAACCTCTTTTTAAACAACCTTTCGTTGGTTGTTCCCCTCAGTGGTTCTAGCTTAAGCCAGAGCAAATGTAGTCAAAATAAACACCCATTTCTTTGCCTGCATCTGCACCAACTAAACCAGCAGTTACTTCTTTCATAGCTTGAATAGCTTGAACAGTGCTAGGAATGGGAACACCCAAAGAGTTGTAGGTTTCCTTTAATCCATTAAGAACACGCTCATCGAGGATGGAAGGGTCACCCGCTAACATAGCGTAGGTGGAGTAACGGAGATAGTAGTCGAGGTCACGAATACAAGCAGCGTAACGACGAGTGGTGTACATATTACCGCCAGGACGGGTAACATCGGAGTACAGTAAGGAGGTAGCTACTGCTTCTTTAACAATAGCGGCAGCGTTAGCACTAATCACACTAGCCGCACGAACACGAAGTTCTCCGGTAGCGAAATAGCTTGTCAGTTTGTCCATCGCAGAAGGTTCAAGGTATTTTCCTTGAACATCAGCGGAGTTAATTACAGAGGTAATTGCGTCTTGCATAGTTTTGCTTCCTTAATCTTGCCTAGTCTTCAACAGTCTTAACAATTATTGGGGACGGCTGGGATAATACGAGTGTTTTTGACTCGTCTTAGCTCATCGCACCGATAACATAATCGAAGTAAGTAGCAGCTTCTGCTGCATCATCACCAGACATCATGCTGGTTGCTACTTGTTTCATTTCCCGTACACTTTGGGCTACTGCATCGATGGGGGTTCCCAAAGATTTGTACATTTCCTGTACACCTACTAAACCAATTTCTTCGATGGGGGTAACATCACCAGAAACAATTCCGTAAGTGATTAAACGGAGATAGTAGTCCATGTCACGAAGACAGGTAGCGGTCATTTCTTCGCCGTAAGCGTTTCCACCAGGAGAAACAACGTCAGGACGCTTTTGGAATAAGCTATTGCCGGCTTCTTTAATGATTCTTTCCCGTGAATCAGTTAAAGTTTGTGCAATGCGTAAACGAGCAGAACCGCCGGTTACAAAAGCTTTGATTCTATCGAGTTCGCCAGGGCTGAGGTAGCGAGCTTCTGCATCAGCATTCACGATGGATTTCGTGACAATACTCATGGATGGATTCCTCCCAATAATTTGAACTAGATGCTCTAATGGTTACATCTTATACGAAATCGGGTTGCAATTGGATCGCTTAACTTGATCCATTGTCAAGCAACCTGACCCATCTATTTTCTGGCATTGTGTTGACATTCACTATTGTTTCTTAATATTTTGTAATATTTTTTTCA
>JBFRWO010000229.1:0-8113 GCA_051439625.1 Crocosphaera sp.
TTATTGGTGGATATTTATGAGTACGAATGGGGTAAAGCTTGGAATATTGTTGAGAAGACTTTTGCTTATACCAATCATACTTTATTACCAGAAGCATTGGAAAAATGGCCAATCGAAATTTTTGGTAATTTATTACCCCGTGTTCTGGAAATTATCTATGAAATTAATAGTCGTTTCTTAGATCAAGTTCGCATTAAATTTCCTAACGATGATGGCAAAATTTCTGCTCTTTCTATTATCGATGAAAGTGGGGAAAGATACGTCAGAATGGCCCATTTAGCTTGTATTGGTTCCCATCATATTAATGGGGTGGCTGAGTTACATTCCCAATTAGTAAAAGATACCATTCTTCACGACTTTTATCTACTTTGGCCTAAAAAATTTACCAATGTTACTAATGGTGTTACTCCTCGGCGTTGGGTTGTTCAAAGTAACCCTCGTTTAAGTGAATTAATTACTTCAAAAATTGGCGATAATTGGATCAATAATTTACAGGAATTAAAGAAATTAGAAAGTTACGCAGATGATAAAACTTTCCGTCAGAAATGGCGAGAAGCTAAACAGAAGATTAAACAAGATTTAGCAAAGCATATTCAACAAAAAGTAGGGATTATTGTTAACCCTGAATCCTTATTTGATGTTCAGGTGAAGCGCATTCACGAATATAAACGGCAACATTTAAACGTCTTACACATTATTAGTCTGTATAAGCGTCTTAAGAACGATCCTAACCTAGATATTCCCCCCCGTACCTTCATTTTTGGTGGTAAAGCAGCCCCCGGTTATTTTATGGCCAAACGTATGATTAAATTGATCACAGCAGTAGGAGATGTGATTAATAATGATGGGGATATAGGCGATCGTTTGAAGGTGATTTTCTTACCAGATTATAACGTTACTTTCGGTCAAAGAGTTTATCCTGCGGCTGATTTATCAGAACAAATTTCTACAGCAGGAAAAGAAGCATCTGGAACAGGAAATATGAAATTTTCTATGAATGGTGCCTTAACTATTGGTACATTAGATGGGGCAAATGTAGAAATTCGGGAAGAAGTTGGAGCCGAAAATTTCTTTTTATTCGGGTTAACAACTCCAGAAGTTTTAAACTTAAAGGCACAAGGTTACGTTCCTCATCGGTACTATGCTTCTATTCCTGAATTAAGAGGAGTATTAGACTTAATTAGTTCTGGTTTCTTTTCTCACGGAGATCCCGAACTATTTAAGTGTATTGTAGATAATTTACTCTACGAAGATCCCTATCTTTTATTAGCGGATTATAAATCTTATATTGAATGTCAAGATAAGGTTTCTCAAGCTTATAAAGACCAGAAAAATTGGAGTAAAATGTCTATTCTGAATGTAGCTAGAATGGGTAAATTTTCCAGCGATCGCTCTATCAAAGACTATTGTGATAAGATTTGGAATGCTTCCCCCGTTACCATTCAACTCAAAGATTATGTCCAAAAAGATGCACAACTAAGTGTCAATAAATTCTAGGATATATTGATGTTAAAGGGAAGACTTTATCTTCCCTAGTGTTAATATTTTATGTAGTATTGTAGCCGATTTTCTTAAAAAGAAGCAGTAGTTAAAAGGCAGTAGGCAGGAGGTTTAATCTATATTTTTCAGAAGTGATTTATAACACAACTGAACAGAAAAATATAGATTATTTCGGAGGTACAATTTAGTCTTCAACTAATTTTTATTCAAAGTTTTGCCTCCTCGTAGTGACATTTTATTGTTATATTACGGTATATTGTTACCAAGGCCAACAAAATTAACTTTCCATGACTGAAACTACTAAACCCCTTACCCATAAAAAAATTGGTGTCGCTGTCATCTATAATGGCACTGGTTTAATTTTAATAGATCGCCGTCCCGATAAAGGTTTATTTGGAGGTTTATGGGAGTTTCCCGGTGGAAAAATAGAACCAGGTGAAACAGTGGAAGATTGTATCAAACGAGAGATTAAAGAAGAGATTGATATTGAGATTGAAGTCGGAGAAAATTTAGTTAATCTAGAGCATAGTTATAGTGATTTCAAAGTAACTTTATGTGTTCATATTTGTCGCTATTTAAGAGGGGAACCCAAACCCATCGAATGTAAGGAAATACGTTGGGTAACTTTAAAAGAAATTGATAATTTTACTTTTCCTGAAGCTAATACAAAGATAATTGAAATGTTGAAGAATAGATAAAAAATAATAGTAGGAATCAACAACGGTTGACCCCTAAAAATATATATAAATTAGATATGAGATGTGACCAAATAACCAAGAATAAAATTTAGACTAGAATAAAATAATTAGAAGCAATTGATTTTATTCCCAATAGGAAAATTAACAATGAATTTCATCAAAGATAGAACAAAAAATTTATTAGTACAACTCAAAAAAAAAAGATCGAGTAATTTACGTAATAAATTAATATCCATAAGCTTTATTTTCTTAATTTATGGATTAATTTTATGGGGGAGTTTAACAATATTCACAGTTAATTCTTTTGCTCACTCTTTACAAGAATTTTCCCAAATAAACGATCTTGATAATACCTCATCCTTAACGACAGAGTTTAACAATAATATTTGTTGGAATATTGATGAATGTAAGATTGCGTCCAACAGAAATCAAAAGGATGACGTAATTAGTGAAAAAACAGATTTAAGGAATATAATCGAACATCAAATACAATTTATTCGGGATCTTAGAAAAATTTATGGTAAGGACTCTTGGTCTAGATTAACTATAATTTTATTTATGACAATTGGACCTATAAAAATCATTCCAGTGTTTGCCAGACTCACTAAAAATGCTAGTAAACAAGTCAGAATTAAGTTAGCTATCAGAAGTTTTATTTTATCAACTTTATCTATTTTTACAGTTGCTTTAACCAGTGAAAATCTTTTAAATAAGTATAAAATTAGTCTCAGTTCTTTAATGGTAGCGGCAGGAATTGTTTTATTTTTACTTTCCCTAAAAATGCTTTTACAACAATATGATCATCAAACAAATAATTCTTTTCCTATACCAGAAAATCCCTTGACAGCATTAGTTTCTCCACTTACTTTTCCAACAATTTTAACTCCCCAAGGTATAGCATTAGTAATGATTTCTATGACCGTAGCACAAAGACTTGATAATAATGTTTATAAAATTTTGGGATTAATTATGGTTATCATGATTCTTAATTTACTTTCTATGCTATACGCAAGACAGATTTTAACTGTTCTTCAACCGACATTACTACAAATTTTAAGTTTAATTTTAAGTATTATTCAGTTAGCATTAGCTATCTCTTTTATGTTTTCGGGAATTACCTTACAAATACTAACTATTAATTTTATTCTTAAACAATCATATTAAATAATTGACTTGACACAAACAATGAATAGAAGTATCCTTCTTCTATAGTCGATTGCTTTTAAATTATTAATAGCTATGTCTATGTCTTATTCTTATAAGTTGACAGAAAACGCTACTTCCTTCAAAGATAGATAATAATGCGCTTTTTGCTAATTCTCCTCATTCCCCAGTCTAACCCTGCCATATCTGCTATGTTGACATCCTCACGCGCCCTCCGCTACGCTAAAGGGCGATGATTCCTAAATCTCACGATCTAGGTTTCTGCTTCAATGCAGTTGCCTTCCGAGACTTACTCTCTTCAGGTCTTACACTCGCTCCACAGACTGACACCGCAAGCCCTGCGGCCAAAATATTGCGACTGGCGTTAATGTCACGGTCATGGTTAGTCCCACATTTAGGACATTCCCATTCCCTAATATCTAACGACAGTTTATCTAAAATGTGACCACAATTTCCACAGCGTTTACTACTAGGAAAATAACGATCAATTTTGACTAATTCCTTGCCATACCATTCACATTTATACTCTAGTTGGCGGTTAAATTCTCCCCAACTAGCATCACTAATTGACCTAGCTAACTTATGGTTCTTGACCATATTTCTAACGGCTAAGTCTTCAATAGCAATCAGATCATTCTCTCTAACAAGTCTAGTAGTCAACTTGTGAAGGAAATCAGCACGAGTATCTTTAATTTGAGCGTGTACTTTCGCAACTTCTATACTTGCTTTATATCGGTTATTTGAGCCTTTGGTTTTCCGGCTCAAAGCCTTTTGCTTTCTTCTTAGCTTTTTGTACAAGCGGTTAAACTGTTTAGGATTAGCTACTTTATCTCCGTTGCTAGTGGTGATTAAGCTAGTAATTCCTACATCAATACCTACTTTTTTGTTCGTTTTTGGTAATGGTTTGACAGTAGGATCTTTAACTAAAATTGATACAAACCAACGCCCAGATGGGTCTAGTTTAATTGTTACTCTAGATGGATAACAATCTTGAGGTAAAAAGCGACTCCAGACTATATTTAGAGGCTCCTTACACTTAGCTAAAAATAGCTTGCCATCTTTCCATTTAAAAGCAGACTTGGTAAATTCTGCACTCCCTCCATTTCTCTTCTTCTTAAAGTTAGGATATTTCGATCTTTTTGCCCAAAAGTTAGTAAAAGCTGTCTGAAGGTGTCTTAAACACTGTTGTAATGGAACACAACTAACCTCATTCAGAAAATCTAAGTCTTCAAGCTTTTTCCACTCAGTTAATAGGCTTGATGTTTGGCTGTAGCCTATTCGTTCCTGTTTTTCATACCAACCTTCGGTGCGTACCGCTAATGCTTTGTTGTACACCAAGCGAACACACCCCATTGTCCGTCGCAAAAGGTTTTCTTGCGAGGGGGTTGGGTAAAACCTGAATCGATAGGCACGTTCTGTCATGTGTCACAGTCTAACACATTATTTGTGAGAATGCTACACTAAAAGAGTAAAGCCGTCCTACAACGACGGGGTTTCTACCCAATTTTTCGATGATATAGACCCTGTATCCCATAATATAAATATTCTCAGTTCAACTTTAAGCAGCCTTTAACCCTTTTGTGCTACAATTTTTAAAGATTTTGCCATTAAGTCGGAACAAGGCACATCAAAAGCGATTATAAGGAAACTCCATGACCACAAAAAGTAATTACGGTGCAGAACAAATACAAGTTCTCGAAGGGTTAGAACCGGTTCGCAAACGTCCAGGGATGTACATTGGAACCACAGGGCCCAGAGGACTTCATCACCTCGTCTACGAAGTCGTGGATAATTCCATTGATGAGGCCTTGGCTGGTTATTGCACCCATATCGAAGTTGATATTAACGCCGATGGTTCAGTAACTGTTACGGACGATGGCCGTGGCATCCCTACAGATGTTCATCCTACCACGGGTAAGTCAGCGTTAGAAACTGTTATGACTGTCCTTCATGCCGGGGGAAAATTTGGAGGGGGTGGTTATAAGGTTTCGGGAGGTTTACACGGGGTTGGTATTTCCGTTGTTAACGCATTATCTGAATGGGTTGTTGTTAATGTTTGGCGTAATAATAATATTCATACCCAACGTTATGAAAGGGGAGTTCCTCTTGGTTCATTAGAAACAAAACCGGATAAAAAACATTCAACTGGAACCTCTGTTTCTTTTCTACCTGATATTCAAATATTTTCAGTAGGAATTGAGTTTGATTATAATACTTTAGCCGGAAGATTAAAAGAATTAGCCTATCTCAATGCAGGAGTAAAAATCACCTTTACTGATCATAGAAAAGAAGAACCTTATAGTGAAACTTATTGCTATGAAGGAGGCATTAAAGAATATGTCACTTATATGTGTCGGGATAAAGATCCTTTACATAAAGATATTATTTATGTTTCGGGAGAAAAGAACGGGACACAAGTTGAAGTTGCTTTACTCTGGTGTGTAGATGCTTACAGCGATAACTTATTAGGATTTGCCAATAACATTCGCACTATCGACGGAGGAACCCATTTAGAAGGGTTAAAAACAGTTTTAACTCGCACCATGAATAATGTTGCCCGTAAACGCAACAAATTAAAAGATAATGATTCTAATTTAGGTGGTGAAAATGTTAGGGAAGGGCTAACAGGAGTTATTTCTGTTAAGGTTCCTGAACCAGAATTTGAAGGTCAAACAAAGACGAAATTAGGAAATACGGAAGTTAGAGGTATTGTAGATTCCTTAGTAGGGGAAGTGTTAACCGAATACTTAGAATTTAATCCCCAAGTTGCTGATAATATTATTGAAAAAGCTGTACAGGCTTTCAAGGCAGCAGAAGCAGCGAGAAGGGCCCGCGAATTAGTGCGTCGTAAGTCCGTTTTAGAGTCTTCTCCCCTACCCGGAAAATTAGCAGATTGTAGTAGCAGAGATCCCGAAGAATCAGAGATTTTCTTAGTAGAAGGGGACTCTGCTGGAGGTTCAGCAAAACAAGGAAGAGATCGACGGTTTCAAGCTATTTTGCCCCTAAGAGGTAAAATTATTAATATTGAGAAAACAGATGATGCAAAAATCTACAAAAATAACGAAATTCAATCCTTAATTACTGCTCTAGGTTTAGGCATAAAAGGAGAAGAATTTGATTCAGCACAATTGCGTTATCATCGTATTGTAATTATGACCGATGCTGATGTCGATGGGGCGCATATTCGGACTCTGTTATTAACCTTTTTCTATCGTTATCAACGGGCATTAGTTGACCAAGGATATGTTTATATTGCTTGTCCTCCCTTGTATAAAGTAGAGAGAGGACGAAACCATGTTTATTGTTACAATGAACGACAATTACAAGAACATATTAATAGTCTTCCTACTAATGCAAATTATACGATTCAACGGTTCAAAGGGTTAGGAGAAATGATGCCAACTCAACTATGGGAAACTACCATGAACCCAGAAACTCGTAGCATGAAACAAGTAGAAATAGAAGACGCTGCCGAAGCTGATCGCATATTTACTATTTTAATGGGCGATCGAGTTGCCCCCAGACGAGAATTTATCGAAACTTACGGACCCAAATTGAACTTAACGGATCTCGATATTTAATCGTTACTCTAGCAAGTTAAACTACCTTGGTAGAGATTTTGCCTTGAATATCTCTACCAAATTTTATTTTCTAACTTCGGACAATTAACCCTATGAAGATTAAATCAGGTTTACTTTGGTTTTGTGCGTTAGTCTTAACTGTTTCTCTGAGCTTAACTACCTTTAATTTACCCGCTCATGCTTTTTCATCCTCAGATTATGACCATTTGTTGCAAACAAATGAATGTAATGGATGCGATCTCACAGGGGCAGATTTATCTGGAAAAGATTTATATGGTAGCACACTGATTGGTGCAGATTTATCAGGAGCAGATTTATCTGATTCATTATTGATAGAGGCTAAACTATCAGGGGCCAATCTTACTGGAGCAAATCTCTCTTATGCAGAGTTATCCGGCGTTAAACTATCCGATGCTGATTTAACTGGTGCCGATCTTTCTGATGCTAAACTGTCTAATGCCGAAATGGACCACGCTACTTTATCAGAAGCTATTCTTACTGCGGCGAATCTTGAAGGTGCTATTCTTATTGAGGCTGATTTATCTGGGGCGATCGCTCAATCTGCCAACTTTGATCAAGCAATTTTGTCTGGTTCTAATTTATCCAATGCTGATTTTGAAGGTTCATCGATGAGAGATATAACACTTTCAAATGCTATCTTGACAGAGGCAAATTTCTCGGTTGTAGACTTATTCCGTGCAAGAATGCCTAATGACACCATCTACCGTGGAGATGTGTCTAGGTTTGGGGCTTATCAATAACCTAAGTAGTTTATATTAAGCTATTCAGAAAATTATTACACTCTATCTTCCCATCGTTACCCAAGAGTGGGATGATAAATACAAACCTTGGGGCAAATAACAGACCAGGAGTTGCCCACTCCACACTGATTGTTGTCTTATCGTAGTTTATTTCAAGAAAAATTATGGTTGCTGCCACCCAGTCACTTCAAGAACTTTGTATTAATTCTATTCGTTTTTTAGCAGTTGACGCTGTAGAAAAAGCTAAATCAGGACACCCCGGACTACCTATGGGTGCGGCTCCCATGGCCTATGTCCTCTGGGATAAGTTCATGCGGTTTAACCCCAAAAACCCCAAATGGTTTAACCGCGATCGCTTCATCCTATCTGCTGGTCATGGTTGTATGTTACAGTACGCCTTACTCTATTT
>JBFRWO010000230.1:0-5330 GCA_051439625.1 Crocosphaera sp.
AAATTCGCATCTGGCGAGTTCAACGCACCCAAGAACAATTAATGGATAATCTTTTCTCCCGTTTAAAAGGAGAAAGACAAGATTTAATCGCTTACTATACCTTTGATGATGTTTCCACCGAAGTAGACGCAACCCAACTTTATGATCAAGGGTTACGAGGCAATCATATTACTTTACCCGAAGGCGATGCTTTACCCCGTACCATTCTTTCCACTGCACCGGTTGGAGATGATGCGTCAATGGTTCGTTCCGCTTTAGCTGGCGTAGGAACATCCTTCCATCAAAAAGCCGATGAAGCCTTGTATGTGCAAGAATATGGAGATTTACAAAAAGATAGTCGTGGCAATACCACTGGGGTGATGAAGCGTTGTTATGCTTACCTACAAGATGGAGTTTGGAAACTGTTTACCGGCTATAAAGTAGGCAATTTAATCACCGAATGGATCGGACAAGCGAACTTTAATCCGCAAATTATTGGTTATGTGGAAGGAGATCCCCCAGTTCCCAGTGAAAACTTAACGGATGGTGCTATTAGTGTCGATATTCATAACTATTCGTTTATTGGTCAACTGTCTAATATTGAATTAAGCGAAAGTGAGGTGGTTAGTTACAATATTTCCTCTTCAACAGAAGGCAGTATTGATGGTGCCTTTGATGCTGCGATTAAAATGGGTGGTGGTAATAAAACCATGCTTATTACTGCACCGATGGGATTTGGTATCGGTACAGAAGCCACTGATTTAGATTTTGAAGTGGGATTAAAAGGTCATTTTGAAGGCAGCGCAGGATGGTCCAATGAGGAGAGTTTTGGTACATCAATTAATAAAACTCAGACTATTGCCATTGAATTAGGGGGTGCGTGGGAATCGCCATCTGCTGATAAACAGTTAAATCCCACCTTGGGACGACGGTTATTAGCAGGGAATGTGGGTTTTGCTATTGTTCAATCGGAAACGGCGGATATCTTTGCCTTACGCTTGGCACATAATCATGCGTTGGTATCTTTCAGTATTCGACCCAATCCTGATATTCCCAAGGATAAGAACATTATTCCTTTCCCTATCAATCCTCGCTACATCAAACAAGGAACCCTAGATGGCCGAGTGGGTTACGATGATCAAGGCAGTATTGTACTTGATCCCGATTATGCCAATGCTTCAGGTTATGGAGAATATAGCTATTTTAAACCCAAAGAAGCCTACGCCTTGAAACGGAAGATCGAAAAGCAAGAACAAGCATTAAAGAGTTTTTATGACAATGCAGGAACAGATTATAGTAGTCTCAGTAGTCAAATTGTCGGTTCAGCAGCCAAAGCAGCAGGTAGTTTGTTAGCCGGTGCCTCTCCCCTTGCTGCTCAAAGCATTCAAGAAGTCTCCGATAAAACCCAAACTTTTAGCAGCAATAAGGGACTGCCAGAGAAATTTGCCAAACGAGATATTGCTAATACCTATATTTGGACGGCTGATGGCGGTTTTTATGCAGAATCCACTGAAACCGCCGATGTTCGCACTGAAAGTACCAGTGGTTCTTTCTCTTTTAGTGGTTCCGTTGGCGGTACCTTTAATACAGAAATCGAAATCTTTAGTTTTGGCATTGGTGTTGAGTTTGAAGCTGCACTAGGTGGCGGTTATAGTACCTCCCGCACTCGCGATAAGGAAAGTGAGAAAACCTTTGGAATGGAAATGGGACATGATGTACCGGGGGACTTACAGGTTTATTATCGTGATGAAGATGGGGATTTGAAACGTCGCTACGATGCCGATGGGAACCCTGTCAATGCAGTGGGGAAAGTGGATGCTTATCGTTGGATGTCCTTTTATTTGGATAGTGCCAAAGAAAACTTCGAGGACTTGTACTATAAAGTCATTGATCCTGTCTGGTTAGCAGAAAGTGATCACCCCAATGCGATCGCCATACGTCAGGCACAACAAAATGAGAAGAAACCGGCTTGTTGGCGTGTTTTACACCGAGTCACCTTTGTTAGTCGCTTATTACCTGAAATGACTGATGATACAGTTGCTTCTCCCTTAGAACAAGCTATGCGTGCAGAGAATGTGGAAAGTAACTGGCAGTTAATTAAGAAAATAGAGCCGTTTGTCAAAAATAAGACAGGAGATGCTGTCGCTTTCAGTAATGCAGTTCGCCAAGCTCTTCAGGATTACTTACCAGAGTTAGTTCCCCATGCTACTGAAGTCATCCAATATCTTCAGTTATATTATGGCATGGAAGATTAGGTCATTTTGAACAAAATCTTTTCGCACAGACCCCATCTAAAATTGTTAATATAGATGGGGTATTCAATTGGTAGGTGTAATTAAATATGAAATAGAAAAGTTCGTAGTTAAGGCTTTAGCCTTCATGATGACTATCTTTTTCGTCTGTTAGAACTAACTACAAATTTACGTTTATTTGTGCCTACCTACTTAAAATTCTAAAGGATTACCAAATAAATCATAAATCATAATATCCCATTGTCCATTTTTAGCAATTTCAAAGGCAATTTGAGTTCCATCTGCATTAATAATAGGGTGACGCACTTCCGCTTCTAAATTCCCAGTTAAATTCCGTTTTTGTTCCGTTTCTCGATCATAAACATAAATATTAGATTTTCCTTGACGACTACTAGCAAAAACCAGATAACGACCATCTTCAGAAATGGAAGGATGAGACGCTATTTCATCTAACGCATTTAACCCTGGTAAAGAAATTAATTGTCGTTGTTGAGCATCAAAAAGATAAACATCTTGAGAACCATTTCTATCAGAAATAAAAACAATATAAGTAGAAGTAACTTGGGGTTCTAAGTCCGAAGAACGACTATTTAAAGCCCTTCCTCCTCCATCAAAAGGAAAATTGAGGTAACGAGGATAACCAGTACACCCCGTCGCAATACTACTAATAACAACTATCCAAGTAATAAGACAATATTTCAAAGATCAAGTCCTCAAATTCCACTTCTGACTTCTGACTTCTGACTTCTGACTTCTGACTTCATTTAGGGGTTTACCACTGGTGTACCATCAGGAATATCTAACTCAATTAAGGGGCCGCGATCTAAAACTTCAATATCCCATTGTCCCCGTCGTGCTGTTTCAAAAACAATGTAACGTCCATCAGCACTAATTTGAGGATTTCTCACCCAATTACGATAATTTTGAGTTAAGATTTCTGCTCGTCGAGTGGCCCGATCATAAATAGCAACATCTGGCCGTCCTTGGACACTGGAAATATAAACTAAATACCTTCCCGTACGGCTTAAACTAGGGCTTTCTAGAATAATATTACCTTGATTTAACCCTGGCAATTCAAGAAATTTTTGACCCCGTAAATCATACAGTAAAATCTCATTACTATTATTACGGTTAGAAACTAGAGCTAACCAGCGACCATCTCCACTAAGAGCCGGTTGTTGGTCATTGTAACGACTATTAAGAGTAGCAGGGGGTTCCGGACGTTTGAAGGTATCACAAGCTGCTAATAAGCTGATTAAACTAACCCCGAAGACTGCTTTTAACAATTGGATCGCTGTCATGATGTGGGTGGGGGAGAGTGTAGGGAGTGTGGGGAGTGTGGGGAGTGTGGGAAGAGATATTAATATTCTTCCCCTGCATCAACCACGATCGCTGTCATAATCATTTTCTGGTTTTGAAGGTCGAGATCCCCGTTTTCTAGGACTTTCAGGTGGATCAATGGGTTGATAGTCAACATAGTCCGTAGGGGTAGGACTTTCTTCGGGAGAAGAGGAATAACGTCTTTCTGGGTTGCTGGGACGAGGACGACGTTTCCGAGGGGAACTAGATGACGTTTCTGGGGAGGAGTTTTCTGGACGAGGACGACTGGGGCGACGTTTTTTGGGGCGATCTTCCCACATATCATCCCGAGTATCCCAAGCATCATAATTATCGTTTGTGGGACGAGTTTGAGGGGTTTTGCGTCTTGGTGAAGGGCGATCTCCGTAAGGATCGTTACTAGAAGAAGGCCGACGACGAGGTTTCCGAGTCCGAGATTCTTCCTGATTATAACTACGATTACTGCGAGGATCGACGTATCCTTCTAAACGAGGGTTATTGCGATAGGTGGGTTCTTCGTCTTCGTAGGGTTCTAAGCGATCGAGTTCTGCTTCTGTATAAACACGAGTTTTGCTGACGCGACGATCATCGTCGACATAAGAAGAGCTACGTTTAGCTTGTTCTGTGGTTGCTCCCCTCAAGCGAATACTTTCTACGGCAAAAAATACCGCCGATCCCGTTAACAAAAACTGTCCAAATTGTAAAATTGGATCGAGTCGCCATCCTTGAAAGAGTAAAATTAGTCCGCACAACAAACCGACTGCTGCAAAAAAGATGTCATGATCTCTCGATAGTTCTGGTCGTACGCTTCGTAGGAAGTATAAACCAGCACCGGCAACAGCTAAAAAAATTCCTAAGACACTGGCTGAGTTCAGCCCAAAATTAACCATTATCCCTCTCCGTTTTCCTTTCCTATGGTAGCGAATTTTCTTTATTTTTCATTCTAAGCATACCCAATTCTCGATACTCAATTTTCATGACTAAATATAACTAAATTATTAAATTGACCCCACCTCCTTAAGAATGGGGTCAACTCAAACAAGCTTAGAAGTTGCGCTTGATTTTATCGCTTTGACTGATGACGATCAGTCCAATGGTAGCGGGAACAACAACGATAACGGTTCCCAAAACGAGGCTCCATAGGAAATTAGCTAAAGATGGTGTCATATATTTGTTACCCTTTTTTTCGGTTTGATACCTAACGTTACCTATTCTACGGGGTTTTTTCCCTATTGCGTTAATTAATTTTGATCAGGGGATGGAGTGGGAAGTGTGCGAAGTTTGGAAAGTGTGGGAAGTTTGGGAAGACTAGAAACAATATTCAGATTTTTCTCCCCCTGCTTCCTCTGCTTCCTCCGCTCCCCCTGCCCCATCTGCTCCCCCATCTTGTCTAAACCGTCGCCTCAGCGCGTTTAAAGGCTTCGTCCAATACTTCTGATAAAGTAGGATGGGTATGGATATTAAACGAGAGATTTTTGACGCTTTGACGTTGAGCGATCGCATTAGAGGCCTCTTGGATCAAGTCGGAGGCGTGAATACCCATGATATGCACCCCTAATAATTCCCCGTTATCTTTACGGTACACCACCTTAGCAATACCATCGGTTTCCCCTTCAGCAAGGGCTTTAGAATTGCCTTTAAAGTAAGTTTTGACGCTTGAAACCTCAAACCCTTCTTTTTCGCCTAATTCACGGGCTTGAGGTTCGGTTAAGCCAACGTAACTAATTTCGGGATGGGTAAACGCGGCGGCTGGAATACTGC
>JBFRWO010000231.1:0-2768 GCA_051439625.1 Crocosphaera sp.
GGGGCCTGGAGTTGAACTAATTCCTCTCCACTAGCTGCGCGATGGTTAGTTAACTGTTTCGTCTTACAAACATTTAATTCTAAGTCTTGGGAACGGTTATGTTCACCAATAATCATCCCTTTATAAACTTTGGTTCCGGGAGTAATAAAGAAAACACCACGATCTTCTGCGTTTTTCATAGCATAGAAAGTAGATGTCCCTTCCTCAAAGGCAATAATCACCCCATTGTAACGGGTTTCCAACTCACCAGATAAGGAACGATATTCCAAGAAACTATGGTTCATGATCCCTTCACCCCGTGTAATACGGATAAAGTCACCACGGAAACCCAGTAAACCCCTGGCCGGGACAACAAACTCTAACTGAGTCCGTCCATTAACCCCAGTTTGCATATCCTGCATTTCCCCTTTTCGTTGGCCTAAACGTTCGATGCAAGATCCCACTGCTTCTTCGGGAACGTCTAACACTAAGTATTCAAAAGGTTCATAGGGTTGACCATTAACCTCGCGATAAATAACTTGGGGTTGGGCCACCTGAAACTCGTAGCCTTCCCGACGCATGGTTTCGATTAAAATACCTAAATGGAGTTCACCACGACCGGAAACTGAAAACTGATCCGGGGACTCTCCTGGTTCAACCCTTAACGCAACGTTGGTTTCTAACTCACGCATTAGGCGATCGCGTATTTGTCGGGAGGTGACAAACTTACCTTCTTGACCGGCAAAAGGAGAGTCATTAACGGAGAAAGTCATCTGTAACGTGGGTTCATCCACCTTAATCAAAGGTAAAGCTTGGGGTTCATCGGGACAAGTTAAGGTCTCTCCGATGTTAGCATCAGCAAACCCGGCTACAGCGACGATATTTCCTGCGCTAGACTCTTCTAATTCTACCCGTTGCAGTCCTTCAAAACCTAATAATTTACTGATTTTTCCTCGGACAATTTTACCATCTTCTTTCATCAAAGCTGCTTGTTGTCCTGCTTTAAGGGTTCCGTTATGGATACGACCGATAATAATACGGCCCAAATATTCGGAATAATCTAAGGTAGTTACTTGTAGTTGTAGAGGTTTGCTTACGTCGCCGGCTGGTGGGGGAACATGGTGTAAAATGGCTTCAAATAGAGGTTTCATGTCTTCTGACTCATCCTCTAGGTTATCCTTAGCAAACCCAGATAAACCGGACGCATATAAGGTGGTAAAATCGCATTGATCGTCATCGGCCCCTAGTTCTATGAAGAGGTCAAACACTTTATCTACTGCTTGATCCGGTTCAGCTTGAGGGCGATCGATTTTATTAACAACTACGATGGGACGTAACCCTTTTTCTAAAGCTTTTTTGAGAACAAAACGGGTTTGTGGCATGGGGCCTTCGTTAGCATCTACAATCAAGATACAACCATCCACCATCCCTAATACTCGTTCTACTTCTCCCCCGAAGTCCGCGTGTCCAGGGGTATCAACGATATTAATCAGGGTGTCATTGTAGCGAACTGCTGTATTTTTTGAGAGGATAGTAATACCCCGTTCCCGTTCGAGGGTATTGGAGTCCATCACACAGTCTGGAATCTCTTCCCCTTCACGAAAGATACCGGACTGTTTGAGAAGGGAATCAACCAGGGTGGTTTTACCGTGATCGACGTGGGCGATAATAGCAACGTTACGAATGGGAAGAGACATAGGTTACGGTGATGAAGAGAATATAGTTACATTACTACAGATTTCTTTACAATTCTAACTTAGTTTTGGCAAGGTTTGATAAAAAAATTATAAATAAGAGAGAAATTGTGTAAATTAGTTGAATTAAAGAACAAAAAACAATAAATAGTAGGGTGGGTAAATTAGATAATTATGTAAACTTATTTTTTTGTCTCAAATATTTGCCCAATAAAAAACAATCAACTTAACATTTATGAAAACTATAATTAAACAAAATATTATAAAAATAAGCAGCTTATTGATTATTGTATTTGTTCTTTATACCTTTGAGCCTCATGTTTTTAATATGGATGACGGACCCTATTATTCAGAAGACTATGGAGGAGATATTGAATTATTAACCTTAGAATCTCAAGTTAAATTATCTCGTTTAGGAATCCCTACTTATATTCTAGAATCATATTTATTAAACTCGACTGAAAGTGTTATTGTTCTTAAAAATACTCAAGGTGAAATTATCTGGCAAAAAATTCCGATTAAGTTTGATTTTGGTAAAAAGAGACTTTTGGGAACAGTAAAATTAAGACAGAGATATACTCATTTAAGGTTAGACGGAGGTTGGGAGGTTAATATTAAACCCAGTCATCAAGAACCTGGTAAATTATATATTAGTCCTTGGGGTGAGTTTCGTTTCTTTTATCATAGTTGGTAAGTTATTTTAGTGTTTAGTTTGTACAATGATTATTAGAGGTAAAATTTATTATGAAATTACTTAAAGTCTCTGTTCCTAATTTTCGTAATCTTAAAAATGTGGAATTAACTTTTGAACCCAGTTTAAAACCTGCTGTCTTTCCTATTGGTAGCGAAAATGGTGGGGGAAAAAGTACCTTATTACAATTGATTTTTGTGTTGCTGACTTGTTCATTGGATGATGAGAAAAATGTTTATTTGAGTAATTTATTATCTTCAGTAGTAGATAATTGTTTAATTGCAAAAATCGAGGTTATTTATCAAGAAAAAATAGTTGATTTTAGTTTTATTTTTCGGATTTATCAAACATATGATTATAAAGAATTATTTGAATTAATTAATCAACAAAAGGAATTAAAGCTG
>JBFRWO010000232.1:0-11842 GCA_051439625.1 Crocosphaera sp.
TTGACGCTCTCCTGGCTGAAGCTCAGGAGATTCATAACGAATCCCTGTCGGGATGGTTATTATCTTGTTTTCACAAGTTCCCAGGCTCACCACGTTTGCCTCAAAGGGCGTAGTGATATTTCCTTAAACCCTGCCAATTCAGGTGTTGGGCGTGTACTTTCCGAGAGTCCCCCGGTAGGTTTTTAAGTCTTGTACTGACTAACTTTATTTTACCATATTCACGGCATTTAAAAATACCGAGTGGTTCTACATCACCTGTTTAAAAACAGGCGTTTTGAACATCCCGTGTGTTGTTATAAGGATTTTCTTTTCCCATATTTTACGGATAAACCGCTAATTGCAGCTAAAGCTAACCAGCTAACAACGCTCATGTTACCTTCAGGAACAGATGGAACAGATTTAGGCTCTAATGACCAATTTACCCCCTCTCTCACATCTGGACTACCTTCAGCTACTTGCTCACCACCAGGAAAGGGGGGTAGGAAAGCAACGGGAATATAGGCAGCAGTATTACCGTCAACTAAAGTTAGACCTGGGTTAACTGATGTGTTGGAGGTTATATTAACCCCAGTACCACTAAAGGTGAATAATTCATTAGCATCATCGGTCTCACTATTGAAATCAGCCTCGCCAAAGGTGAACACAGGCGCACCGTCTTGTACAACCCGCAATTCTAGAATGTTGGCATTTAATAAGTCATCCCCGTTAGCATCTCCCTCAACCTCTCCTTCAAACACGGTCTCTGGAGAAATACTATCAGGAAAAAAGTAGCTAAAATGAAAGAGAGCAGCTTCAGCAGGACTAGCTACTAAACAACTAATACCTGCAATCAGTCCCATTCCGGCAGCATTACGCTTAGAAAACATTTTGTTCATAGTAATTCTGAGTTTATAATTTGGTCGAAAATTACACTAACAAGATACTAAATTTAATCTTTTATGACAAGTAACCTGAGTTCGGAGTTAGATTTTTTAAAACTTTTGGAGAGGGACTTAAACCCAGTTGGGCGAGGCCACAAGCAGTGTGACCCAAGGCGATTCGCAATCGCCATTGGAAAGCGCACCAAGACAGGCTTTACTTTAACTAAAAAACTTCCCTCCTGCCTCCTGCCTTCTGCCTCACCCGAAGGGCTGTTAAATTGCTGTAACGTATGTGAAACCAGCATTTGTAGCTGTTAAATCTAAACCACTCAGATCAGACCCCATAACTACACCAATTAAATCACCGCTGCTCGCACTACCCGAGAAGAGTGCTCTCATGTGACTTCCGTCACCTAGAGTTTGTACGGCCGTTAACTCATAGTTGCCACTAACCCCATTTAATTGAATGGTATCTTCAGTTACGTCAAAGTTGCTGACAATAGCATAGTCTTGATATCCTAGGCCATCATACCAACTTTCGTTTGCACTTCCCAATACAAAGTTCTGCGATCCGGCCGCACCAATCAATTGGTCTATTTTGGCACCCTGGGGGTCTACACTGTCGGAAGAGCCAATGATGTCCTCCACACTATCATCAAAAGTGTTGGCAAAAGCTTCGACCGTTACACTTCCATTAGAAGCAATACCAGCCGACTGTAGGGTTGAGTCATAGACAATTGCCCCTGGGGTATTTGTTATGTCAAAATTTTTGACTAGACCAATTAGACCCTGTTGGCTGAAGATTGCAGTACCACCGTTGGCAGTTAAGACGAAGGTATAGTCATCCTCCTTTCCAAATAACTCAATCTTGTCTCCCACCTCAAAATCTTCAACAATGCCATAATCCTGAAAACCAAAGCGATCGTAAAAAATTGTACCGTTAGTACCAAACACAAAAGTGTCGTCTCCCTCTCCACCAAATAATCTATCTATCTGTGCGATAGTGGTACCCTGAGGAATAGATGAACTGGGTTGAGTTGGATTCTCACCATAGATTCGATCATCACCACCGAGACCATGGATTTCGTCAGTATTCTCACTACCGTAGATTATATCGTCTTCTATATCCTGTCCATAAAAGGGATCATTTAAAACATGACCATAGTTAGAAGAGTTATTTTCATTAAACAGTAACTCAGAGGTTAATTGACCAATAGTAAATTCTAAATCCCAATTACCACCTAATTTTTTATCTCCCGTTAAGGTTTTAGAAGCAGCAATATTAACAGAAAGTAGCTCACTAATTTGCTTAACAAAAGTTTCCCCTATAGTTCCTGCGGCAACAGAACAGCCGTACAGGATAAGGTTGGCTTGATTAGCTAGAGCTTTCTGCCATTCTCTAATTTTAGCGGCATAGTTTCCGAGATTATTGTTATTTAATTCTGTATTACCTAAGTATAAGGTTCCTGGATTACCGTGAGAAATCAGATGGATGTTATCTAGGTTTTTTTGTTGTGCTAAAACCTGGGTGATTTCTTCAATACCATTTTTCTCAGTATCAAGTACAATTACCTCACTATTAGTAGGGATGTTGTCTATTAGATGGCTATATTCGGGTACATTACCATCGATTAAAACTAGCTGCTTTTCAGTGTACTTTGCGTTCATATTAGTTTTTTTGCCAATATTTGAAGTTGTCCATAAATTAGTCATTTTTTACACCCCATTACTGAAATTTATTTAAGTGTCTACGTCCAACAATATATGCAAGAAATTATAGATTGGCAACCCGTTGAAAATACTGTTAAACTTTAAAGATTCATTAAAGAAAAATACTATCTTTATAAAGATTCTGTCAAGTTAGTTCTATGAGTTCTTCTATGTTTGATTTTGTTATTTTTTATCTTTTGGATGAGTTCTTCTATGTTTGATTTTGTTATCTTTTTTGTCTTTTAAAATCTTAAATAATATTATGACATCAAAAAAAATAAAAAAATTGCTATTTTTAAGGATATTTTGTTAATTCAGTTCCATGAGTGCCTCAATCCTTCTTAAAAAATCATAACTCCTAACTCCTAACAGCGAACTCACGTCTTTAGGAGGTTATGGAGATTTCTAGTTCCTCGGAATGACAACTCGGGAGATGGAAAATGTCTTAACCATTTTTTTGTTCTGCTATAGTTGCCAATGATTTGCTATGCTTGAGGTCAGGAGTGAACAACGATCGCTCTATCCTAAAAACGAGTGGTTCTAAAACAAAGTTAATATGAATAAAATCAAAACCTTAGCAACCGGACTATCTAAACGGTTTATGGCTACTCTAGCCATATCTGGATGTTTATTAAGCGGTGTGCAAACTTTGTCTCTGGCGAATGGTAACCCCGGACTGGTTATTTTTAGTGGTGTTGAAGAACGTAGCGACATCCTCAACTATAAATTAGATTTTAATGGACGACCCAGATTTTATGGGGAACGGATGAGACTGCGTATCTCCAAGAAGAAGTTAAGTCAAGGGGTGAGTAAATTTTTTATTTCTTATCTCAAAGATCCGGAATTTGATGGTAAGTTTAACACTAATTCCGTAGAAGTACGGGTTGATGGTGAGTCTCTTCCTTTAAGAGAAGTTTTTTGGGATAAAGAGAGTCGTGTGGTGGAAATTGACTTAGAAGAACCCCTGGAAGCCGGAAATGCGGCTGAAATCGTCTTTTCTAACGTCAAAAATCCTAGCGCGGGAACTTATTACCTAATTGGTGATGTTCTAACCTCGGGACAAATTCCTTTACGGGTTTATATAGGTACTTGGATCGTTTCTTTCTCTCGTACTTAGAATATTAACTAATGTCGGGCTTAATATGATTAAGCCCCTACGTAATCTTAATATATTCGGTGTAGGGGTCAACGGCCGTTGACCCCTACAAAGATCAAAAATACTATTAAAATCGTTTCTCATACCTAACACGGAACTCATTGAAAGCATAATCATAAGACAGACGCACAAAACCTTTATCTTCCACTTCATAAATGGTTTCTAGGAAAGGAACGATTCGGAAATCCGTACTATTTATGGTCTCACTGACTGCGGTTTCTGCATCGTAGATGATGGTTTGAAATACCATCGGTAAAGCTAGTTGAACAATTCCAAATTGAATTAATTGTTCTGTACTTTGTCCTTGCAAAGCTTCTGCTAATACCAGAACTTGTTCACCCAGTAAACGAACAATTTCCCCTTGACTTTTCGGAGGACTACTGGTTAAGTTAATCACGGGATTACTTAATAGTTGTTCATCGGTACTTCCTTGGTTAGCTAAGGTTTGTAAACAGGTACTTACCTTATCTAAATCATCTTGAGATAAACGAGTTGTGGTTTGAATTGGTTTCAAGGGATCTTGTAATTGACATATTTCATATCCCTCTCTTCCTAAGTTGGGAAGCAGTTGAGAAAGGGGACCATTCAAACCTAAATTAATATCGACCCGTTGCACCTTATTAAGACTATCATCAGGAATTTCGGTTGTTTCTACTGCACGGAATTTTTTGCTCGTATTAGGAACTTCTGAAACAATTGTTCTTACTGCTAAATTAAGGGTAGGATTTAATAATCCTTGATCTGGAGTAAATGTTATAGTATTTGGGCTACGTCTTTCGATAAAGAAGCGAGTTTCTAAGAAGTTTACTAACCCTCTTGTCACTACAATTTCTCCATCGGGTTCAAGGGCAGTTAAATCGTTTATAGTACCGTTAACAGCAACATCTCCTCCAAAATCAAACCTAAAGAAAGGCAATACTTCTATATATAGGTTTTCTAAGCTAACGGCAAAGTTGTCTAATTTTGGCATAAACAATATGGGTTGATTACTAGCTACTTGACCACGATTTTCTGGTAAAACCCATTGATTAATTTCGCTAACAATTTCTTCTCTACTTTGTATTTTAGTGGGTATAAATACTTGACCATTAGCTAATTGTACATCTCCTCCTACCACTGGTTGAATAGCAGAACCACTGACTTGAATTGTACCATCGACTAAGCCTCGATATAATCCTTCTAAGTTAATTTGACCTCTTTCTATGGCAACAGTTAGGGGATTTTCTAAACTATTTTCTGGTTTAAATAAAGGTAAAATTCCAGCAATGTTGATGGTACTATCAGCAAAGTTTCCTTGTATTTGTTCGACATTGATAGCTTGATCGTTAACAGCAACGGTTCCAGTTATTGTTAAAGGTTGGGGTAAGGCTGCACTTTGGAAAATTGTTTCATTTAATGTGATAGTTCCTCCGGCATTTAAGTTAGAAACTAATAACCCTTCTGATAAGTTTAAATTTCCACTTACCTGAGCATTAATCTCTCCTTCTCCACCGGTTAAGAAAATCTGTTCACCTGTGAATACACTGACTAATTGTAAGGCTTCTGTATTTAAGTTAATATTGATATCAAAGTTATCATTTTCTGTGTAGATGGGAAAGGGAAAATCAACAGCAGCAGCAACTAGAGAATTATCATTTGTGGCCAGTTGAAATCGTTGCTCTTGATAACTAAATTGTCCGGCAAGATTGGCGGTAAAAGGTCTTCCTTGAAATGTGGTATCTACTAAAGCAAACTGTCCCTCAATTTGTGGTTTTAAGGGGCTACCACTGATACTTCCTGATGTGTTTAATGCCCCAGTTGCGTCTAAAGGAACTTTGACAAAATTATTAATAGTTGCCAGGGAGAAATAGTCAACTTGCCAATTGAGGGCAATTTCTTCTAAAGAAGCGTTACCTTCTAATGCCATTCGAGTTCTATTAATTTGCAAGGCTGCCTTATCTATGATCAAAGTATTATTATTTACAGCAGCATTCAATGTGACTTCATTAATAGGAATGAAAGACACATCTCTGATTACTAAGCCCACGGGTTCTATGACATCAGCGTATGGTTTTTGGGGATGCCATTCCCAATTTCTCCCACTTAAAGCAACACTAATATTCGGTTGATTAATAGTACCTCCTAAAATAACTTCTGTGTCAAAACTGCCTCTTAGGTCAAGTTCCGTCGGTAATCCGCCTTTTTCCCGTTCTTTGGCTAATTTTCGGATTTCTTGGTCAATAACAGCTAATAAATTAACTTGATCGGCAATATTTCCGTTGGCATCTCCTACGGACTGAGGGGGTATAGAGGCAGCGTTTTGGTAGTCGATGGGTTTAATCTTCAATAAGTCCAGTAACCGTTCTATATTGGACAGTTTCAGGGCAATGAAGAGATCCTGTAAGCGGCCTTCTTCTATGTTTAATCTTCCGGTAACTTCCCCAGAGTCTAGGTTGAGTGATCCTTGCACTGCATATAAGCTTTGTCCTAAGCTTAGGGTGGCGTTTTCTAACCTGGCAATATTGTCTCGATAGAGGACATCGGCGGTTAATTTGGTAGCTTCTACAAAACCAATACTGGGTTTATCTATGACCAGTCTTCCTCTTCCTTCTAGGGTGAAGGGGTTGATCACTACTTCGGTTTGCACGTCCCCTGACAAAAAGCCAGGAATACCAAAGTTGCCTCCTGGGGCAATTTTGAGGATATCTAAGGGTATTTGCTCGATTTTCGCGACTAATTCTTCTCCTTGTAGCCTACCACTTATGGCAATGGGGGGCTGATCTCCTGCTTGTTGTCGCAACTCAAAGGCCACGGGTAGATACGGGGCCAGACAGTCTGGACGGGTACAGGGTTGCAAGGATGCAGCAATAACATCTTGTTTACCCCGTAAGTCTATGGCTATGGTTTGTCCTAATATGGCGTTGACTTCGCCGGTTAATAGGGGTTCAAAGGTGCGATCGTTAAAGGCAAAGTTACGTAGGGTTAAGTCTCCTTGTAGTTTGATATTGCCTGGAAGAGTGGGGGCAGTGAGGAGGTTTTGTCCGATCACTGTTCCTGTAAAGCTTCCTACTCCTTGTAGTTTCAGTTCTTCGGGGAGAAGGTCTCGTTGTAAGGGTACTAGGGAAATGAGTTGGGTTAGGGGTAAGTCATCTAGGGTAGAGGTTGCTTCAACTGATAGGTTAACTTCGGCATCTGGGAGGGTTAGGGGGTTGGAAAGAATAATATTGCCTCTGGCTTTTAGGCTTTGTCCATCGGCCTCAACTGTGATATTATTGGCACTGATAGGTAAAATGGCATTCTCGTCGAAAAGGCTGGATATAGTACCTGAAAGAGAAATTTGGGCGTTTATGTCATCAATCTCGATTGTCGGCACTTCTGGAGCGATTTGGGCGAGAATCAGATTAGGTTTGAGGTTGGATGCAGTGACCTCGGTTGACCATTGATTATTTTGCAGACGGGTTTGGGTGTCGATGGTGCCATCTGCTGTTGCTAGTTGCAGGTTAACGGTTGCTTTTGCGGTACTGAGATCGGGTTTGGGGGAAAGTAGGGGCAGTACATCGCTGGAGACGATCGCTTGTCCATCGACTAATTGGGCGTTAATGGGCAAGTTTGGTACTATCTTGTCTAAGGATAGGGTGGATAGGTCTACTACACCGCGAACTTGACCACTGCCTAAGTCGCCGACAACTCTCACGGGACTGTCATCTATGGTTAATTGTACCTCGGCGTTGCCCCGAAAGCTACTAATATCTGGGGTGTTTCCTAAGGAGGAGATGAGGGAGTTGAGGTTTCCTGTTAAAACTAGATCGCTACTAACTAAGGTAGATTGTACGGGTAGGTTAGGAATGATAGGGTTAAGGGCAATGGTTCCTACTTGGGCTATGGTGGTTAGGATACCGTTACCTACTTCTATGTTGGCGTTGATGGGACTACCATTAACGATTAATTGTGCATTACCATTGACGTTGAGACGATTAATATTTAACTGTCCCCCTTGAAAGATATTGTCGAGGGAACCGGAGAGGTTGATGTTACTTCTACTGAGTTGAACAGGGACTGCTAGGTTAGGTATGTAAGGGTCGAGGGGTAAACCAGATACTGCGGCCGTTGCTGTAATATTGCCTCGAGATAAAGCTGTTTCTAGGGCGATCGCACCTTGTCCTATTTGCAGTTGTAGGTTACTTTGACTTTGAATGCTATCTAGGGCAAAGTCATCTAGTTTTCCACTAACAGTAATATTGCCTCCTCTGAGGGTAACGGTTTGGCTAAATATTTCCTGGGGACAAGTTGTTAAGGAACAGGCTAAGTTAACAAAGGGATCGAGAGAAAACTGGTTAGCTGTGATTAGGGTTTGCCATTGTTTTTTTTCGATATTGCCTAATCCTTGAACGGTAATATTACCTTCGGTAGAGGTTAGAACTGTATCTTGAATTAATATATTTTTTCCACCGACAAGGATTGTACCTTTTCCTGAAATGTCTTCTCCTGAAACTCTTATAATACCTGGGGCAGACCATTCTATTTTTCCTTTGGGATCTCCTAATGTTCCGCCTATGTTTCCTTGTGCTGTTATGGTTCCGATACTAACGTTTTGAGGAGATTGATAATAGGGTTGTGTTAATTTATCTCCTGGTAAGTTGGCCGCAAATTCTAAATTAACTGGCATTTTTTGCCAGTCTATTGTTTTGTTTTCTTTTAAGGCTTTTAAGATACCTAATTCAACTTTTCCTGTAGCAGTAATATTACCTCCTGCTATTGGTTTAACCTGAAATTCTTTAAGATTAATATTATCTAAGTCTGCTTGAAAAACTGTTTTTAATTCTTGAATTCTTGTTTTGTCAATTAATAATGGCCTACTGTTGTTGATAGTCCCAGTTACAACAGGATTTATTATGTCTCCTGTTAACCTAATTTTCCCTTCTATTTCCCCTGCTAAATTAATGGGTATTTTAACCGCTAAAATCTTAGATATATCCCTCAGTAAAAAAGGATTAATATTAACATCAACATTATAACCATCTTGCCAATTAATAGAACCCTCAACATCAGTTGAAAACTCCCCTAAACTTAAACGAGTGTCTTGAAAGTTGAAACTTTGACCTGCAAAATTGAGACCCACATCAAGCTTAATTGGAACTTGCAAAGGTTTTAAACCTGCTTCGATATTTGAGATTTGAAATTCTCCCTTTCCTTTTGTTTCTTCTATATCCTCTAATGAAGGCAAATTAATGTTTAAATCACTTTCAATTAAACCACTCTTTAAAGTTACAGGTAAATTAGGAATTAATCCAGCTAACTCAGGTACAGCTAATTTAGATATCATCAATTGTGCTTCAGTTTGGAAAGATTTTATGTCAGTTTTCCCTTTAACTGTAATCTCACTGCTTAATAAAGCAACATCTAAATCATAATTAACCTCTTGCTCATCATTAGATTTATAACTATATCCTGCTGTTCCTCCTGCTTCTACTTTTATCAGTTCCTTAAACCCATTAGGTAACACAGAAACTTGAGCATTATTTAAGTTAATATTGGCCTTAATATCGATAGGTAAATTCAACTCTACATCTCCTTCAACCTTCGGTAATGTTACCCACTCTCCCGACGGATCTTGTTCAATATATAAATCAGGATCATCGATAGTTATATTAACGTCCAACGGTTGACCGATCAATACAGGTAAAACATTAAACTCAACCTTTATCTCCTCAACATCAACCCGATCGCTATCCGTTTCTGTCGTAGGAATAGAAGATGTACCAATAACAATATGATTAAAAGAAAAACTTTCAACCTCCCCAACCCTAACCTCTCTTTCTAACGCTTTACTAAACTCTTTCGACAACAAAGGAGATAACCTTTCATAGACAAAATAATTAACCCCTACATAACTTCCTATCCCTAAAGATACTAATACTCCACCTGCGATCAAAGTCGAGGGTTTCTTGAGAAAGTTCACTAATTTTGTCAATACAGAAGAACTACCAGGCGAGGGGCCTGGAGGTGGATTAGGAGGTAGACTCGTCATAATTCCCTCTAAATATACATATTAACTTAATTAATGTGTGAGTAAGTAGTTGCGTACTAATTGGCAATCCTTAACTATGATGGTAAACGATCCAAGATAAATTCTTCAACGTATGAAAGTTTATATCTTTGTTAAATGGGAACTTAGGTTAGTTTTGTGCTAATTTTGTGAAAAACTTACTTGCTTTATCCTCTAATCCCTTTTATCTTTGAGAAGATATTGTTAATAGGGAGTTTTTCTCTTGGATAACAGAGAACAGTTTTGGTCTGAAGTTTTAGCCTTCTGTCAAAATACAACCAAGGCAATCGCAGAGACTTTAATGGAAAAAGCAGGGAATGTTTCCCCCACCAGCAAAGAAGACGGATCTCTAGTAACAGAGTCCGATCGCTGGGCCGATCAAACCATCCAAGAAGCGATCGCCGCCAAATTTCCGGAGCATGGTATTCTAACAGAAGAAACCAGTCACGTTTTTCCCGAACAAGACTGGTGTTGGATAGTCGATCCCATTGATGGAACCACCAACTTTACTAGAGGAGTTCCCATCTGGGCCATCTCTCTGGGTTTAACCTATCGGGGAACCCCCGTCTTTGGTTTTGTGTATCTTCCCCCCCTAAAACAGTCTTTCTACGGTTATTGGTACGGGGAAACGGGA
The DNA here is from genome assembly GCA_051439625.1 of Crocosphaera sp. Taxonomy (GTDB): domain Bacteria; phylum Cyanobacteriota; class Cyanobacteriia; order Cyanobacteriales; family Microcystaceae; genus Crocosphaera. Next base: position 10,386 of record JBFRWO010000232.1, read on the forward strand.
CTAAGCGGACCAACTGGGGCCTATCGCGATGGCCAACCCATTACCACCTCCGATCATACCCCTAGCAAAAGTCATTTATTCAATCTCTGCGCTCGTAGTATAAAAATACTGCAAAAACCCTTCCCCTGTAAAATTCGCATGATCGGCGTAGCCAGTTATAATTTATTATTAGTAGCGTCTGGAGTTGCCGTAGGCGGAGTCGAAGCAACCCCGAAAGTCTGGGACATTGCCGCAGTTTGGGTGATTGTTCAAGCAGCCGGAGGAACGTTTATTTTCTTAAAAGATCCTCAACTTTTTCCCTTGACAATTGGCACAAATTATGGTAAGAAATCTATTCCTTCTTTAGTAGTTAATCAGGAAAAATTTGTCCTATTATTGAAACCCTTAGTTGAATGTATTTTATAGATGGTTGAAAGAAAAAGTATTAAATTATCAACAGTGGAATTGTCCTATTTAGAATGGAATCAAGGGACAGAACCGTTATTATTATTACATGGGTTAGTTGACCATGCTGTTGTTTGGTCAAACTTAGGGGATTATTTAGCAAAAGATTATCATATTATTGCCCCGGATCTGCGGGGTCATGGAGACAGTAGCAAACCGAAAAACGGCTATAAATTTACTGATTATATAGCTGATTTAAACGAATTGATGGATTATTTTGGTTGGTCATCTGCCCATATTATTTCTCATTCTTGGTCAGCAAAATTAGCAGCTATTTGGGCAACGAAGCAACCAGAAAGATTCAAAGATTTGATATTAATTGATCCCTTTTTTATCGATAAAATGCCAGGTTGGTTTAAACTAACTTTTCCTATTCTCTATAAAACCTTACCCTTTTTAAAAGTAATTGGACCGTTTGATAGCTATGAAGAAGCAGAAAACCTAGCCCGTGGTTTGAAACAATATCAAGGATGGACTCCTTTACAACAACAAGTATTTAAGTTAGGAATGGAAGAAAAAGAAGCAGGAAAATGGGGCAGTAAATTTATTAAACAAGCGAGGGATGAAATTTTTGACGAAGTGATGAAATATGCAGGACTAACTGAGTCCATTAACATTCCCACTTTATTCATTAAACCCGAACAAGGACTGAATCGAACTGACTGGCAACTGAAACCCTATAAAACCCATTTGAAACAGCTAAAAATTGCCGAAGTTCCTGGTAATCATTGGGCTTTTTTAGTCGAACCCACCCCTTTTAATGAAACCGTGAAAGCCTTTTTGTCAGAAGATCCAGTCATTAAGGATAGGGTTTAACCCATCAATCAACCTGTTATCTTTGGGAAGTCGTCAGGGTAAAATTAAGTGAGGACAGGAGAGATTTTCCTAGCCAAGAATAACAAGACGTTAAAGAGATACCTATGGCCACAGTTTTGATCGTAGAAGATGATCCCATCAATCTTCGTGTCTTCTCAAAAATTCTCACCAAACGAGGGGGTTTAACCGTCAAAGGG
>JBFRWO010000233.1:0-7749 GCA_051439625.1 Crocosphaera sp.
AGACTCGGATTATGATCCCATTCGTCAAGCCTATCAAGCCATTGGTATTAATGATTTTACTGAATTCGTTGGTGATTGAGATGAGTTCGGGGTTCGGGGGATGACTACCTTTTTCCCCTCTTGCCTCGTCTCCACTCTCTTCGTTTATTTTTGTCTAGGTACTTAATTGAAACAATGTTATTGCTGAAAATTAGCGACCTTACCAAAGTTTATCCTAACGGAACAGTTGCCTTAGATCAGGTTAGTTTCTCTGCACAACCAGGGGAAGGAATTGTCTTGTTAGGGGCAAATGGTTCGGGAAAATCTACCTTATTACGTTGTATTTTGGGCTTAGAAACTGCTACTTCTGGAGATATTTCCATTGGCAACTGGCAACTATCACAGCTTAATGCTCAACAATTACGGCAAATGCGATCGCAAGTTGGTATGGTGTTTCAAAAATTCCATTTAGTGGGCAGTTTATCGGCTTTCCATAACGTCTTACACGGGGCATTAGGACGCAGTAGCAGCCCTCGTTATTGGTTTCCGGCAACGGCCCCGGAAATAGAGCGAAAACGCGCTATGGAATGTTTAGATCGGGTTAATTTAAGCCATATCGCCCAACAAAGAGCCGATACTCTATCTGGTGGACAACAGCAAAGAGTGGCGATCGCCCGAACTTTGATGCAACACCCCAAATTGATCTTAGTGGATGAACCGGTGGCCAGTCTCGATCCTCAAGCTGGTAGAGAGGTGATGGATTTATTATGGTCTATTATCCGAGAACAAGGATTAACCGTTATTTGTACCCTGCATCAATTGGAATTAGCCAAAGAATACGGCGGTCGTATTATTGGTTTACGGGAGGGAAAAATGCACATGGATACGACGGTAAAATCCCTTGAGGATCAAGATTTAACCCTTCTCTATCAAGGCGATCAAAATTTCCCCTAAAAATTCCTCCCAAACTCCCCAAACTCCCCACACCTCCCAAACTCCCCACACTTCCCAAACTCCCCACACTTCCCACACCTCCCAAACTCCCCACACTCCCCACACTCACATCCCAATGAAATTAAATACTTCTAACAATAAATCAACCTTTCAACCCCCTCCCCGTTTTCGTAAACCCTCTTTTACTGTTTGGTTAGGGGTAGGTATTATGTTAGCTTTTTTCCTACATGGTTTATATATTAGTGATCTAACACCTGAGAGAATTTATAAAGGTTTTTTTCGTTTGGGAGCATTTTTAGCAGAGGCATTTCCCCCGAAACCAGATCGATTAATTAATATCATTAAAGCCACCATTGAAACCTTTGAAATGGCTTTAGTAGGAACAGTTTTCGGAGCTATATTCAGTTTACCTTTATCTTTTCTTGCTGCTAAAAATACCAGTCCTAATGGGTTAATCTATAGCTTAAGTCGCGGTTTTATTACCCTGTTACGAGTCATTCCCGATCTCGTTTGGGGTTTATTATTTATTGTTGTAGTAGGTTTGGGTGCAGGTGCCGGAATTTTAGCTATTATGGTTGATGTAATGGGTTTTTGTGGTAAGTTTTTTGCCGAACGTATCGAAGAAATTGATCCTAAACCAGTAGAAGCGTTAAAGGCTTTAGGTGCATCCCAATGGGGTATTATTGTTGGGGCTATTCTTCCTGTAACTATGCCTTCTTTTGTAGCTTCTACGTTATACTCTTTAGAAGCATCTGTACGTTCTGCGGTAGTTTTGGGTTTAGTGGGTGCAGGAGGTATTGGAGTAGAGTTGGCTACTTCCATGCAATTATTACGTTACGACGAAGCTTTTATGACTATTATTGTTATTTTTGTGGTGGTTTTATTGGTAGAACAAATATCAACAGTTATTCGTAAAAGTTTAATGTAGTATAATTTCGATGTTAAATGTCATATCCTACACTTGGTAGTAGGGTAATTTAAGTTACTTTTATGACTAACCAACAACCGTCAAAACCTATTCAAGAAGGGATAAAATTAATCATACGATATGCTCCATTTGGGGGATCTGTTTTTGCTTTAGGCTCGTTTATTAAAGACTCTCAATGGATACAAGCTATTATTACTGTTTTTCCAACAATAGCAACAACGATTTGGGCAGCTTATTCTAAAGCTTTTTTAGACCGATTAACTGAAATTTATAGCGAAGAAGGCAAAAAAGGTGCTGATGCTTTTAAACGAATTCAAGACAGTTTATCAGAAGCAATAAAATGGCAATTAGCAGCAACGGATGATAAATATATAAAATGTCAAGGTAACGAATGTGTGCAATACACAACTGAGGGACTTGGTAATATTTTTCGTCCTCAATTAAAAGATGTTTTTGTTTCTCTTGAATTAAGCGGCAACTTTGTACGCAACACAGATGGACAAAATTTACCATTATTTCCAGGTTTTTCTTGGGAGAAAAAACTAATGAGACAAACTCTATCTAAAGAAGGGTTAAGTATTTGGTATCTCCTCAAAAAAGCCTCTAAAAATACTTCGTATCGTTCTTTAATTATTCAAGCTTGGGGAGGATATGGAAAAACAACTTTACTCCGTCATGTTACTCATATTTATACTCATAAACTCTATCAAAAAAATGCTTATAAGGCTCCTAAGCTATTACCTGTGTTACTTTATTTGAGAATATGGCAAGAAGTCATTGCTAAAGATGATGCACCAGACTTACCAACTTTAATAGAAAAATATCATATTCCTAATCTTCCCCAAGGAGAAGACCTGAAATTACCCCAAAAATGGGCAAAAAATCATCTGAATAAAGGAAATATGTTAGTTATGTTTGATGGGTTTGATGAAGTTCAAGAACAATGGCAAAAACCTATCAGTGAATGGATAGGAAACTGTCTTAAAAATTATCCTCAAACCTTCTTTATTCTCACCTCTCGACCAGCTGGTTATCGTCAATATCAATCAGAAAATAGACCAAATACTAACCTATTCGTAAAACCCTTTAATTTAGAACAACAAGAAAGATTTTTACAACGGTGGTATTTAAGCAAAGAACGTCATTTAAGTTCTGAACCAGATCAGCCTATTGTTAAAGCACAAGCTCAGAGAAAAACCTCTAGTTTACTGAAACAACTGCAACCAAAAGAAGGAGAGAAAAACCCTTTAAGCGACTTTGCTAAAAATCCTCTCCTCCTAAATATGATTGTTAATTTACATTCTTCCTATCCTGATGGAAAACTTCCTCAAGGAAGAGCAGATTTATATAAATCAATTGTTCGCTTACAGTTAGGAGACCGTCCATTTGCTAGACAAATTGATATGCTTCTAGAACCTGATGAAAGTCAGCAAATTTTACAAAAGTTGGCTTTATTTATGGTTCAAGAAAATTTAACAAAAATTGATTCAGAATATCTACAAGAAAAACTCAAAGAATATGTCAGATTAATAGATGAATCTATCTCAAGTCAAGAGTTTCTGAAAAAAATTGAAGAAGTGAGTGAGTTATTAGTTAAAGTTGACGATCAATATGAATTTGCACATAAAAGCTTTCAGGAATATTTAGCTGCTGCTGAAATTAAAGGAACTCAACAAGAAGATTTACTACTACAATATTGGCAAGATCAGTGGTGGAAAGCAATCATTATTCTCTATGTAGCACAACTGAGAAACCCTTCTCCCTTTATTCGTCGTCTCATACAGTTTGAAAACCCTCAAGCAACCTCTTTAGCTTATGAATGTCTTAAAGAAACCTCTCGTCAACTTGACCCTGATGTAAAAGCCGAATTAGAAACCGTTTCTTCTACCGTACAAAATGCTCGTTACCAAAAACTAGAAGAACTCCTCAAAAATCAGCAATTCCAAGACGCTGACTATGAAACCTACCGCTTGATGATTGAAACCGTTGGCAAAGAAGAAGGACAATGGTTTGACCCCCAAGATTTTGATACTTTCCCCTGTGATGACTTACGCACCATCGATCAACTGTGGGTTAAATACAGCAATGGTAAATTTGGCTTCAGCGTCCAGAAAAAAATCTATATGGATGAACTTGGGGGAACAAGAGACTATAATAAAAAAATCTGGGAAGAGTTTTGCGATCGTGTCGGTTGGAGAAAAGGAGGCAGCTATGTGAAATCAAACCTACTCACCTTTGAATTACTAGATACTACACCAGATGGACACCTACCTGGGAAGTTTGGGAGGTTACGGAGGTATCGAGTGGATATTCTATGTATTCTGCTCTTCTCTCGCGCAAAGACTTGTAAACTTTAATATATCGCCATCACAGCCCATTGTCAAGTATTGATTTTTCGTTCTTTTTTTAGGAAGTCAACAGAAGCTTGTAATGGCGAATACAATATCAAGAAAATGGGACAGTTTTTGAAGTGGATTTCTATAGATATCAACAAAGAAAGTGTAGCAGAATTAGAAGCATCAAAATTAACTTGGAATGAAGTTAATAAACCTCTAATGAATAAAGCGAGAGACTGGTACAAAAATTAATGTTTATAACCCCTTTTTGTGCTAGTAAATCTGTCAAATAATGAACAGTCTTTTATATTAGAATCAAACTATTTTGGAGATTCTAATGATTTTAGAGCTATTCTAATATGAAAAGTATCTATACTGAGCATCGGGAGAAGTTGCTGGATATTTGGTTATTTTCAGCTTATACCAAATCCGATTGTCAAAACCTCTTTATCGTTTTGCTATCTTTCCTCCCACACCTCCCACACCTCCCACACCTCCCACACCTCCCACACCTCCCACACTCCCCACCCTCCTAAACTAGAAAGATAAGGGGGGTATCTAAACCGGATTTGGTATTACTACTTCTCTCTTTCCTTATCCCGAACTCAGGTTAATTAATAATGTGCTACTTCTTTTCCTTTAATATAAATAGACTTAATACTATTAAGATGACTATTATCGCTTTGAATTAATAGAAAATCCGCATCAAAACCTTTATAAATTTTTCCTTTACTATTTCCTATTTTTGCTGCTTCTGCTGGATAAGTAGAAACTAATTTCCAAGCTTCTTCAAAGGACATAATTCCCATTTCTGCTAATTTAAAAGGGGCAGAAAATAGAGAAGGATAATGATAGTCAGAACACAAACAATCTACAACACCCTTCTTAGCTGCCATTTCAACACTCATCCAACCTACATGAGAACCTCCTCTGATTAAATTAGGCGCACCCATTAACACTGAAGCCCCATAATCTCTCGATTTAGCAGCAATATCGACGTTAGCAGGAAATTCAGCGATAGAAACGCCCCATTTGGCACTTAATTGGACTTTATCCTCTGTATCATCGTCATGAGATGCAAGGGGAATATGATTATTGTGGGCTAAACTAACTAATTCTTCAACCTGTTGTAATCCTTTTTCTTGATTATTTAAAGCTGTTTTTATTAGTTCATGTAATTCCTCATCACTCATTTTATGTCTGCGTCGCAAAGAGTTAAGATGACGATTCAATTTATAGTCATCTCCAACAGGAGGAAGATGATCATTAAGTGAGAATAAATCAATTTTTCCCTGTTTCAACCAATCACATAATTCCTCATAGTCATCTGTATTCGCTTGTTCATGACGGATGTGAATTCTACTATCAGCTTTTAAACTCTTTTTGCCTTCTCCTAAGACAAAATCAATAATTTCTCTTGCTGTTTCTCGACTGCGTAAACCCGGTTCATAAGAATCAGTAATAGAATAAAAAAAGGTTGTGATTCCTGAAGCAATTAAATGGCGATCGTTTTCTAATATTCCCATCTTTAAAGGAAAATGAGATCCAGGCCGTGGGGCGATCGCTCTTTCAAACGCATCTCCATGTATATCTACGATTCCAGGGAGCATTAATAAACCTTTTGCGTCAATTGTCGGCAATTTCTCAGTAATAGCTTCATCTATAGCCAAGAATTTCCCGTTTTCAATGATAACTGTGCCATTTTTGACCCAACCATCAGGGGTCAGAATATCTGTTCCTTCAATCGCAAATTTATCCATTATGGTTTATTTCCAAAACTTGTAGTAGTTTAAGATGTAGAGATTAAAAATAAGTTTAACATTGAGTTATATTCTAGTTAATATCTTATAAACATGAGTTCGGTGTTAGGAGTTCGGAGTTCGGAGTTATGATTTTGTTCATGAGAGAATGAACATTTGAGACTTCTGATTTGAGTTAGTTGTCCATACATTTCCTTATATCGAACTCAGGTTATAAATTAATCTACTATTGTTGTGTCTATAATGACTAAATTAATGTTTATCGTTGGAAAAATTTATCAATGGGTTATGTAGCTATACAAGGGGGAGAAGAGGCGATCGCTGAAGCAATTAATCTCTTAGATGTATTGCGGACTAATGATCAAAAAAATGATCCTTTATCTGCTCAAACTATCGAAAATCAACTACATTTCTTACATAGTCGAGTATTATCAGAAGGAGGTTTATATCATCCCGAATTAGCCTCTCTAGCCATTAAACAAAGCGCAGGAGACATCCTCGAAGCAGCTTTTTATCTCCGGGCCTATCGTTCTACTAAACCTCGTTTAGGAGAAACCCCTGTTCATCATGGGGAAAACTTAAGATTAATTCGTCGTATTTCGGCAGCATTTAAAGACATTCCAGGGGGACAAATGTTAGGCCCCACTTCTGATTATTTACAGCGATTATTCCGTTTTAACTTATTGAATGAATCCCCCGAAGAATTTCGTAATATTGCCCAATCTTGGCTCAAAAATATCCCCGATGAAGCTTTACCCACGACTTTTCCTAAAGTATTAGCTAGTTTACGAGCAGAAGGGTTATTACCCCCTATTATTAATAAACCCACATTACCCTTTGATATTACCCGTGAACCCTTAATTTTTCCTGTCTCTCGCTCAGCAGCATTAGCAACCATGGCCAGAGCAGAAACCGGATCAATTTTAGCGATCGCCTATTCTAATATGAGAGGTTACGGAGATGTACACCCCACCGTAGCAGAGTTGAGGGTAGGTTATTTACCGGTTATGTTACCCCACCCCATCACAGGAGACTTACAAGAAGTTGGAGAGGTATTGATGACTGAATGCGAAATTGTTGCTATGTATAACAGTAACGATAAAGATAGTGTACCCACCTTTGGATTAGGATATGGTGCCTGTTTTGGTCATAATGAGGTAAAAGCGATCGCCATGGCTATTTTAGATCGCGCCTTACAAAAAGGACAAACCCAAGGTATCGAAAACCCCTCCGAAGATCCTGAATTTGTCTTATTACACATTGATGGTGTTCAATCTATGGGTTTTGCTTCTCACTACAAAATGCCTCATTATGTCACCTTTCAATCCGATCTTGATCGCCTCCGGACTACGCAACAGAAAAGTGGCTCAAAGTTGTAGTTAAGTTTGGGGAGACGGGGAGACGGGGAGATGGGGAGTGTGGGGAGTGTGGGGAGACGGGGAGACGGGGAGTGTGGGGAGACGGGGAGACGGGGAGATGGGGAGATGGGGAGATGGGGAGATGGGGAGACGGGGAGACGGGGAGATATTGACTCGTATCTTCTGCCTTCTGCCTTCTGCCTTCTGCCTTTTCTCAACTGTAACGTTTATTTTTGTCCAGATACTTATGACAACAGAAACCTTAAACAGCACAAAAAACTACAGTTATCAATTTGGGTTTATTGACGAATATGCTAAAAAAGAAATTCGTCGTAGTCTTCTCAAAGCGGTTGCTATTCCTGGTTATCAAGTTCCTTACGCTTCCAGGGAAATGCCTATGGCCAGAGGGTTTGGTACAGGAGGACTCCAAATAA
>JBFRWO010000234.1:0-15653 GCA_051439625.1 Crocosphaera sp.
AGTGTTCTTTTAGGCTTTTTTGTGGGTCAAGCTGTTTCTATTACCGCAGGACAAGAAGCTTATTGGGATATTACTGTAGGAATTTTTTTATTAATTTTTACCGAAGGAATTAGTAGAATTGTCTATAGTAGAAATAAAAAAGAAGGGCGATCTCTCAGTCTCGATATTCTCAATCTTTTTAAAATTGGTGTAACTTATAGTTTATATATTGAAGCCCTTAAATTGGGATCGTAAAATATAGCAATTACCGAATAATTCATGAGATATCTTTGTTGTTATTTCCTGTTTCCTGTTACCTTTTCCCTTATACTCAGACTTAATTCTCACAACTGATTGCTATAGCATGGAATCTCTTAAGTTACTAGAAAAAATAAATCAATTTTCTGCTTTATCTTCGTCTGATATAGACACTCTATTAGAGGAAGACTTAGAAGATAAATCTTTCTGTAATATATTTAATATAAATTCAGAAAATGGCAGAGAAAAAATAAATAATCGTCTTGATTTATGGAAAAAAAGTTATCCTTCAGTTGAGCAATATTGTCAAAAAATAGGCTTTAATACTCTTGACATAATGTTATTTATGTGGAAACTATGGCTACCATTAGCTATTCAATTAAGTCAAGAAAAAATTAAACAAAAAACACCGTTAATACAAGGAATTTTAGGAGGACAAGGAACAGGAAAAACAACTTTATCAAAAGTTCTTTGTTTAATTTTAAAACAATTAGGATATACAACCATTACTATTTCTATTGACGACTTCTACAAAACCTATAGTGAACGTCAAAAATTACAAGAAATTGATCCTCGTTTTATTTGGCGTGGACCTCCAGGAACCCATGATCTAGAATTAGCAATTAATATTTTAAATCAATTAAAAGATACTAATTATTTATCACCTATTTATCTTCCTCGTTTCGATAAATCATTATGGAATGGTCAAGGGGATAGAAAAGAACCAGAAATGATTAATAATAAACCTGATATTGTTCTATTTGAAGGCTGGTTTTTGGGAGTTCAACCCATCAATGAAACTAAATTTAATGACGCACCATTACCCATTAAGACAGAAGAAGATAGACAGTTTGCTAAAGATATTAATGAGAAGTTAAAAGCTTATTTACCCTTGTGGGAAAAATTAGATCGCCTCATTATTCTCTACCCTAAAGATTATCGTTTTAGTAAACAATGGCGCAAAGAAGCAGAACAAAAAATGATCTTATCAGGTAAAACAGGAATGAATGAGCAAGAAATAGAAGAGTTTGTTAACTATTTCTGGAAAGCCTTACATCCTGAACTATTTATAACACCTTTAGCCCAAAATAAAACTCTTGTTGATTTAGTGATTACTATTGATAATAACCACCGTCCTCAACAAGTAGATAACTATTTAAAGAGATGAATCATTAAACCATTGCTCTAAATCATCTGTTGATTGAAAATCTAATAAAGATTCTCCTAAATTTTCTAATTGTTCGATAGAAAGACTTTGAATTTTTTGGCATAATTGGGGAGAGACTTCGCCGATACGTCGTTTTAAAAGACGCAATATTAGATTAGCTTCTCCTTGTTGTCTTCCTTCAGCATTAATTTCTTGGTAAATAACTGATTCTTTCATGATGTCATTCCTCAATAATCTGCGGATGATGTCTTTATTTAATACTAATCCAGCTAAAATAGCAGTTGAAGCAGCAAGATTACTTTTTTCTGTTTTGTTGCTTATTTTTTCAATTTCTTGGCTAATTTGTCTAAGTAAATTTTCCCTATTTTCTACTTGAGTAAGGATAGCAAAGGGAAATAGTCCAGGAAATTGTAATAAGCTTTCAGAAGGGGTTTCCCAAAGGCGAATTATGTTAAATTCATGTCTTGTCTTACCTCGTTGATAATAATTTTGTCTGACTAAAAATGACTGAGTTGGCCTCAGATAAATTATCACTTGATGAATGTCTTTTTCTTGATAGCGTCGATACAGTCTGACTGCATAATCTAACATTCGGTAAGGAAGATCATCTTTTGGATCAGTTTGGAACTCAATATGTAATACAATGTTCTCTGACTCCAAAAAGATTAAACTATCGGCTCTTATTGGTTCCAAGGATAACTCTGATGGCTTAATTTCCGTTAATTCCATTGGTTTTCCTAATAACCAAGTGGCTAAGTCTTTAGAATAATTAATTGCAATAAATTTGCAAGTTGAATCATACATCGATCTTAACACCATCACTTAAAATTACATTGTATGGAAAAACCCTCAGTCATCGGCCTTGATCTCGGTGGAACTGCCATTAAACTAGGACAGTTTCTCGCAGATGGTACCTGCATCAACTCCTTAACCGTTGCTACTCCCCAACCGGCAACCCCCGAAGCTGTGGTAAAAAGAATGGTGGAAGCGATCGCTCAACTTACCCCCACTGAAAACTGTCTTGCTTTAGGAGTAGGAACCCCAGGACCGGCTGATAAAAGTGGTAGAATCGCCAAGGTAGCCATTAACTTGTCTGGATGGCAGGATGTCCCCCTAGCAGACTGGTTAGAAGCGCAAACTGGACTACCCACAACCGTCGCTAATGATGCTAACTGTGCCGGTTTAGGGGAAGCTTGGTTAGGTGCAGGGAAGGACTATCAGAACCTGATTATGTTGACCTTGGGAACGGGAGTTGGTGGTGCCATTATCCTCAATGGTCATCTATTTACGGGTCATTTGGGGGCAGCCGCAGAATTAGGGTTAATTACCTTGAATTTTGATGGACCGATGTGTAACAGTGGCAATAATGGCTCTCTAGAACAGTATGGTTCTATTCAAGCGATCCGCCGTATGACGGGGAAAGAACCAGCAGAATTAGGAGAATTAGCAGAAAAAGGCGATAAACAAAGTCTGGAATTTTGGAAAAATTACGGTTGTTTATTGGGTGCCGGTTTAGCTAGTTTGATCTATGTTTTGACCCCAGAAGCGATCGTTATTGGGGGGGGTATTAGCGGTAGTACAAAGTTTTTCTTTCCAGCTACTATAGAAGAAATAGAAAGACGAGTTTTGCCTAGTTCTCGCGAAAATTTACAGCTATTAACCGCAAAATTAGGTAATCAAGCAGGAATGGTGGGTGCAGCTAAACTAGCTTGGGAATTACTAGAAAAGTAAAAATTCTGGCGCGTTACAACATTAGTTTAATTCTAGTTTATCATTAGAAAATAGAGGTTTAACCATTTGAATTTTCATTATCAGTCAGCATTTTGATAATATGTTTAGCAAGTTGTTCTTTAATTTCTCGATGTCTAGGAATAGGTTGAGAAATTTTTGTTTTAGGGTTTTGATACCAATCATGTTTGCCTCCATGACGAACAAAAATACAACCCATTTTCTCTAATTTTTTAATTAAATCCCTTCGCTTCATAATACTTCAAGTTCTGCAACTTTACGAATATGGCTAAGATTATTACTGGTTAATTCATGATAAATATCAAGGAGGTTTTCTTTCAATTCTTCTTCTGTTTCTCCTTGTGTCCAGTAATCAGGATATTCTTCAAAATATCCTAACCACATATCGTCATTTTGCCAATAAACATATTTCTTTTTCATTGGTTCATTCTCTATTGTTATGTATATTATTTAATTTTAGCCAAAATATTAAAGGTTGGGTTAAATCTTCATAGGTTTCTATTAATGCTGCTAATGCGTCAGATACATTGGGGATGACTTCCTCTAAGTTATCTGCTTCTGTAATTAAGTTAGGAATTAAAGGACAGGTGATTGTATAACCACCTTCAGGTTGAGGTTCCAAAATTAAGGGTAACTTATAAATATCTTTCATTTTGATTATCAAAATATTTGATAATTTCTATTATAACAATGTTACTATGAATGTTTAATACTTTTAAAACCAATTAATTGATAAAAAATAATGCAAATTAAAGAGTTAACAAATAAGTTTGATTGCTATGCTTCATAGTTTACAAGTATTTACGCGAGAGAAGAGAATCACACTCATACCTATTCGCACAACATCCCCACACTCAGGTAGATGTGCTACCAAAGTAGTATCTTTTAATTCAAAGGTCAGGAGAGAGTAATCAACATAGTTGTCTTCTGATTTAATCCAGCCGATGCGATCGCAAAACTCATTCCATATATCTTGATTATAGTCTCTTGTTCCTCCCAATTCTTCCATATAAATTTTCTTTTGGACAGAAAAACCAAAGTGTCCATTACTATACTTAACCCAAAGTTGATCAATAATACCTAAATCTTCACAAGGAAAGTTATCGATATCGTCAACCCTTAAGTATCTTTCAGAGACTCGGTTCGCAACCAGAAGCATTAAGTGGGCAGTTTCTTTATCTGCATTTTGCCAGCGTCCAGAAGACAAGTAATTAATTAAGGTTTGATAGCGAGAAGGAATAGTCACTCGTACCACTCTTAAAAAGTCTCCTGTACCTTCAGAATCTTCAGTTATCCCCTTTCGTGCTGATCCTAACATTTCATCAGCAGTAGGTAAACGATAATCATAAACTTCCTCTGATGATTGTAGGTCTTTTTGAGTCGCTAACCAACCACAAAACCAACGTGCATCCTGCCATTTTATACCAATAACAGGGCTATTGAAAATCTTATTAGAAATATCAATCACTTGAGCAGTGGAGTGAAACTGTCCCGATGTTTGTGCTTCCAAAAATAGTTGGTATTCTCCCCAAGTTATGGGTTCAGAAATAGCGGTTTTTTGGTCAATGAAAGTTAAATTATTAAATCGTTGTTCTAATGCTAAAATAGACAAAATCATATTGTTATCTTTGGCATTTTTTTGTTTTAATCCTTGTTGCAAAACTCTATCAAGCTCTTGTCTAACTGAAGCTTTTAAACGTGCTGATGATTTAGACTTACTTGCTAAAGATAAAGTATAACCATTAGGATTATTTAAAATTGCAGTAATAATAGGCGTTGCATCAGTTAAAGCCATATAAAAATAAATTACTTCTTCCCATCTTTTATTTTCTAGTCTTTCAATAACTTTTGCTTGTCCTTCATTTCCTAAATACTTGAGATGTAAAGCAGCAAAATATTCTTGAAACGTTAAGTGACTAAATTCATAAGTATCTAATTCTCTTTCTTGTAATAATCCAGTAATTTCTAACATTTCTCTTAAAAATTGTTCACCTGTTAAAGACTGATTTTCTTGACAACAATCCTTTAAAGTTGATTCAATCCATTGACTGCCTTGTTCTGGGGTAAAAGTTGTTTCTTCTGTTTCCATTAAATACCAAGCTAAAGCCTGTAAAATAATCTTATTATTTTTAGATGTTAACGTTAGTAAAGCATTCTTATGATGGGGACGAGTTGATAGTAATAAATCTGTGATTTTGCGATATAACTCTTCTCGTTCTGTGGGTAAAGTTCTTTCAGCACGATGGGTTGTAGTAATCATTGTAATTAATAAAGGATTACGAGCTAAATCTTTTAGTGCAAGATTTGCAAATAATTGTTTTCTCAAGTCTTCAGCATTTTCTTGTGCTTCTTTATCACTTCTAATTCTCGTTACTTTTTCTGTTAATTGTTCATTGGGTGGATTGTTTAAACTATTTTCATAAAGTTTTTTCCATTTCATTTCCCACATAATGGTACGATACCATTTATTAATAAACTCCTCTTTTTGATCATTTGTAAATTCTCGAATGCGTAACTTTAAATCAATTTTAATAGGATAGCTAGGTTGATCAGCATTTAATTCAAAACCATGAGGACGAGAGGTTAAAATAAACTGAGTATTTTGATATTCTTTCATAACGCTATCTGTCCAACGTCTTATATTCTCTCTTTGTCCTTTTGGTACTTCGTCTAACCCATCAAAAATAACTAAACAGTTACCATTATCTAGATTATTTTTTAACCATATACGATCAGGTTTAAGTTCTTTAAATTCTGGTTGTCTTTCTAAATGAGTAATAATCAAACTAATTAAATAAACAAAATTATTATCTTTTGACTCAGATTCAGGATTCATTAAACGAATAAAAGAATAAATATCTCGAAACCGTAGCAAAATAGGAATAAAATATTTTGTATTTCGATAATTTCCTGTACTATAAGCATAAGCTAAATGACGCATTAAGGTTGTTTTACCGAACCCTGGATCAGCAATAACAATAATCCGTCGATGGGGTAAATTTTCAGCTTTTTGACTTGGTAAAAAATCCCAAATTTCTTTAAATCCTTGTTCTATTATTCCGTCCTTTGAGTAAACATTGAGAGGAACAAAAACATCCTTTAACGCCAAACCTGGCAAGTCCTGAAATCCCTCTACTTCTAAACCATAACAATAGGTTTTTAAGGATTCTAGGTACAACTCAGAAAATTTTGAAAATTGAGAACTAAAATCACTTAAACCTCGTTCTATGGCTTTTCCTGCTTGCTCTCCTAACCTTTTTGAACGGGGGTTAAGAACTTCTAAAAACCCTTCCAAAAACTTGTTTAATAAATCTCTAACACCTTTACTTGATAAACTTATTACTGTAGTTATCAAACCTCCAATTATGGCTTTAAGAATACTATCATTCAACAAAGAAAGGGAATATACGCCACCTGCTGCCGCAAAAACTTTAATTAAAGCATCCGTTAACTGTTCAGATAATTTAGGCTCTTTTTTCTGTTCTTCTGCCATAAGCTAATCTATGGGAATCAGGACATAATAATATTATGTCTCTAAATTAACTTGCTGTTCTAATCATGTTAGTGTAAGAACGAGTAGATTTAATGTTTGAAAATATACCTTAATCACTGACTGCCAATGTCTCAAGAATATCATTGTCGCATATATGTCACCCTCAGACCGTCGGTTTTAGATCCGGCTGGTGTTGCAGTACAATCAGGACTACATCAGCTAGGATACGAAGGTGTGGAAAAAGTAAGAATAGGGAAGTATATTGAGCTTACCATGACCGCAGACGATCAAACCCAGGCCGAAACTCAAGCGGATGAAATGTGCGATCGCCTTCTGTCCAACCCTGTGATCGAAAATTATCGTTATGAAATCACTGCACTAACAACCAGTGGGAGTAACTAATGAAGTTTGGAGTTATTGTTTTTCCTGGATCAAACTGCGATCGCGATCTAGCTACCGTTACAGAAGGATTACTGGATCAACCCACCCGCATGATCTGGCATCAAGACACCGATATCAGCGATATTGATGTTATGGTCATCCCTGGAGGGTTTAGTTATGGTGACTATCTCCGTTGTGGTGCGATCGCTCGTTTTTCCCCTGTGATGCGATCGCTTATCGAACACGCTAACCAAGGTAAATTAGTATTAGGTATCTGTAACGGGTTTCAAGTATTGACGGAAGTGGGTTTATTACCAGGGGCCCTCATACGCAACCGAGATTTACATTTTATCTGCGATCGCATTCCTGTTAGGGTAGAAAATAATCAATTACCTTGGACAAAAAAATATACCCCTCAACAAGTCATTACACTCCCTGTTGCCCACGGAGAAGGACGTTATTATGGAGATGAGGAGACAATCAAAGGGTTAGAAGATAACCAACAAATTATTTTTCGCTACTGCAACCTATCAGGAGAAATAAGCGAAGACACAAACCCCAATGGTTCCCTTTCTAATATCGCAGGAATCAGCAATAAACAGGGCAATGTCTTGGGGATGATGCCTCACCCAGAAAGGGCTTCTGATCCCCTTACAAGGGCGACAGAAGGGCGGATCTTATTTGAAGGATTACTTGTAAGTTGATCAAGTAGTAGTGTGGGCAATGCCCACCCTACTGAAAATTATGGGTTAATGTTAGGGGAAGGAATTTCTACTTGAGAAATACGAGTGTTAACCACCGATGATTGCAAAATAGGGGTACTGGTGACAGAATTATTTGCTAAAGTAAACAGAGGATTAGATAAAATCCCTGCTAGAGAAGTAGCAATAACCGATAACACTAATCCCACTTGTAAAGGACGCATTCCCTCTAAATTCCACTGAATTTCGGGATAGTTTTTCACAGCATCGGACATTTCTTGGGGTTCTTTTACTACCATCATTTTCACTACACGAATGTAATAGTAAATAGACACCACACTGGCTACTAACGCCAATATCACTAGGCCATAAAGTCCAGCTTGCCAACCTGCCCAGAAGAGATAAATCTTACCAAAAAATCCGGCCAGAGGAGGAATACCCCCTAAAGATAGTAGGCAAAGACTTAACCCTAAAGTTAAGAGGGGATCTTTTTGATAAAGTCCTGCATATTCACTAATTTGATCCGTTCCTGTGCGTAGGGAGAACAAAATCACCCCACTAAAGGCCCCTAAGTTCATGAACAGATACACCAATAAGTAAAACACCATGCTAGAGTATCCGGCATCGGTTCCGGCGGTTAAACCGATCATCACAAACCCTGCTTGGCCGATGGAGGAATAAGCTAACATTCGTTTCATGCTAGTTTGGGTCAAGGCTACTACATTACCTAAAACCATACTGAGAATAGCCAAAGCAGTAAAAATTAAATGCCATTGATCCACAATGGAAGCAAAAGCAGTTACCAGTAAACGAATAGCTAAGGCAAACCCGGCCGCTTTCGATCCCACGGAGAGAAACGCAACCACAGGAGTTGGGGAACCCTCATAGACATCCGGTGTCCATTGGTGAAAAGGAACTGCAGAAATTTTAAAGGCAATACCTGCAATAACGAATACTAAAGCGATGGCCAGTCCCAATGAAGAACTACTATCACTGAGGGAAATTTTTTCTGAGATGGCATTGAGAGTAGTTTCTCCCCCGGATAAACCGTATAGTAAAGAACTACCGTAGAGGAAAATAGCTGAACTCGAAGCTCCGATCAACAGATATTTTAAGGCAGCTTCGTTAGAACGAGGATCACGCTTCATGTATCCTGTCATCAGATAAGAAGAGATACTCAACATCTCCAAAGAGATGAAAATCATCACCAACTCATTGGCCCCAGAGAGGAACATTCCCCCCAAAGTGGCCGTTAACATGATCGCGATAAATTCCGCCAAGGAGGTTCCCGTCTGTTCTACGTAGCGAATAGACATGAGAATGGTGACAACAGTTGATAAGGCGATAATGCCACGAAAAACAATACTTAAATTATCCCCATCAAACGCCCCGAGAAATCCCAAGGTATCAGGGCTATCCCAAGCCCGATAAAGAGCAAATACTGCGGTCAATAAACCTGCGATCGCGCCGTAGGGTAGCCACATTCTGGCATTACGACCCCCAATGAGATCGCCAATGAGAACCAGCATCAAGGTAATGATAACAATTCCTTCTGGTAGAATTGTCACCGCATTTAGTTGACTGGCAATGTTACTAGAAAAGTCCATAGGTTAGTTAATAACAAAGTTTTGGCAAGACACCATTAGATTAACAAAAATGTTACAAGAAGTCCCTATCTAAAAATCCTATCAAATCTAATCAACTTTTCAGCTTGTTCTTCTATAGCAGTACAAAAATTAGTTAAGACATTGTTTGCATCTTTGATTTTCATTCCGAGGTCTTTAGAATCTCTTTGAGGACAAACACCATAATGCGTAGTGCTATTATTCTAAGGTTGAGCAGATAGGAACTATGGGATAAACTTTTTGAGAACTAATCTTGATTTACATTAGATGCTTGGCCTACGGAGGTTGGGAGAGCATTTTTTTCAGCTTGTTCTGCCAAGACTTCTGCTTGGGCTTCGGCGACAATATCTCCCATAACTTCACCTGCTTCGGCTAAAGTTCCCTTAGTTTTTTGGTAAAGAATGACCCCTGTTTTTACTGTTGCTTTGGCTACAGGTTTGAGTAATGGTATCACAATAGGGGTTAATACTAAAGCTCCTATTCCGATGGCGAGGGTACGATTAGGATTTTCTTGATAAGCTTTTTTTAAGGTTTCTAACATCGATTTTTCCTCATGGATGGAGTATTTGAGTTTCTGTTTATCATTATATGGTTAAGACCTATAGGTTTTCTCGGACTCATGAGGTAAACCTAATATCGCGCCTCCGAACTCCGAACTCCGAACTCACGTTCACAAGTATGGGAACTGCTACAATTACTTCCTTTTGAGCAGAAAAAACACGCTTTTGTGAGGACGAAAAGCGCGAATAATTAACTAAACTATTAAATGCTTCTTTAGCAGTATCTTACTAAGAAAAACTTCTCTGCTTATTAGGAAAACTACTACGGCCTGAGTTCTCGCGAGGTTTTGCTTTGTTGACTCTCATCTGCCTTCCCATCCACTCAGCCCCGTCTAGCTCTTCGATCGCAGCCTCTTCCTCATTATCGTTCTCCATTTCCACAAAACCAAATCCTCTGGGTCTTCCTGATTCGCGATCTGTGGGTAGGGAAACTCGTTTAACTGTACCATATTCTCTGAAAACTTCTGTTAAATCCTCAGGGGTCACTTCATACGATATGTTGCCTACATAAATTGTCATGGGATATCTCCAAAATAGATTAGAAGGTTACGAGAGAATCAACTAAAATTTCGGAAGTACACCAGGCGATATAGACAGGAACGAACCAATTACTAATCATAACCAATGCTGAAACCGAACTCGAAAAACTCTCAATCATTTATACCCTAACATAGCCTGGTCAGCTTGGGCAGTGTAAACCCCTAGATTTTGTTACAAAATTAAATATTAATATTAAGTTAAGGATTTTTTTGTCCCATTAGAAAAGAACAACTCGATAATTTTTGCTGTTCGGGGGGATGGCTAATTAAATAATCTTTTAACCAGTGACATCCTTGCTCTAATAGTAAACTTAAGCGGGCAAATTCTGATTCTAAGGGCCACATTTTTACTGTGCCATCTCTGGCCACTGTCAGGATAGTTTGATTATCGGGGCTAAATGTTACACTTTCCAGGGATTCTTGATGGCCTTTCATCTTTGTATGTAGCTTTCCTTGTTGATCCCATAATCTTACTGTTCCATCTTGAGAAGCTGTTACAAAATACTCTCCATCGGAACTAAAATTAACACGAGAAATGGGGAATAAATCGCTTTCTAAGGTCTTGATTAATTCTCCTTTTGGGTTCCATAATTTGATTGTGCTATCTTCGGATACAGTTGCTAAATAGTGGTTCTTTGGGCTAAAACTTAACCAATTAACTGCTTTTTGGTTTCCAGATAATGATTGTTGTAAGTTACCTTTTAAGTCCCATATTTTCACTGTTCTATCTGTGGATGCTGTGGCTATTTTTGTATCGTTTTTATTAAAAATAATATGGTTAATGGTATCGTCATGAGCTTGAAATTTTTTAATTAATTGGTATGGCTGTTTTTGTAGATCCCATAACTCCACTTCTCCTGAGCGATTCGCTAAGGCTAGGGTTTGGCTATCAGAACTAAAATCAAGGCTATAAATTCGTACATTATTGTCCCTTAATTCCCCTACTAAATTTCCTTGCAAATCCCATATTTTTACCACCCCATTATTAGCAGTTGTTGCTATTGTTTGACCATTAGGAGCAATACGAATGGCATTAATTCCACTCCCATGTGCCTCAAATTTAGCTAGTTTTTTCCCCTGTAAATTCCAAACATAAACTTGACCGCTTTCATCGGCGATCACTAATAATTTACCATCCTTAGAAAAGTCGGCACTGGTAACATAAGTATCTAAGGTATTAAAGCCATTATTAAGGGTTGCTTTGATAGCCCATAATTTAACTTTTCCATCACTTGAAGCAGTGGCTAATTCTGTGCTTTGATTATTCAAAGCTACATCATAAATAGGGTCTTGATGTCCTTTTAAGACTGTTATTTCTTGTCCCTGGTTACTCCAGAGTTTAGCGGTTCCATCACTAGAACCACTGGCTATCCAGTTGCCATCTTGACTAAAGACAACACTATTGACTAATTGTTGATGACCATTCAAATCTAAGGTCAAATTTCCCTGTTTATCCCAAATTTTAATGCTTCCATCCCTAGCCCCTGCTGCAATACGTTGACTATCGGGGCTAAAACTAATACTGAACAAAGGTGTTGCTTTTTCTTGTAAAGTTTTACTTAAATTTCCTTGATTATCCCATAATTTTGCGGTTCCATCCCGTGAGGCCGTAGCAATGTGTTGACCATCGGGACTAAAAGCAACGTCATCCACCGATTTTGTATGACCTTTCAACACTATCAGAGTATTTCCTTGTTTATCCCAAATTCTGGCCGTATTATCCCGTGAGGTAGTGGCGAGGCGTTGACCATCGGGACTAAAGGTAACGCTATAAACGGAGGCATCGTGACCTTTAAGCAGGGCTAGTTGTTTCCCTTGTAAGTTCCAGACTCTAGCCGTATCATCCTGTGCAGCAGTGGCTAGGGTTTGGCTATCAGGACTAAAGGCTACCCCATAAATATTACCTTCATGGCCCCTTAAAACAGCTTTTTGTTGTCCTTGTTGGTTCCATAAACGAACGGTACCATCACTGGAAGCTGTGGCTATCCATTGACCATCGGGACTAAAGGTAACACTATTGACGGCATCTTGATGGCCGATTAATTTATTTCTTTCTTGGATACGATTAAGAATTTGTTCTAGGGCTGAAATAGGGCTAGTTGCGGGATAATCTTCTAAGAGTCTTTGATCTTTGACAATATTTTTTAATTGTTGATTTGCTTCTATTGCTGATATTAATCCATCTAGTTGTTCAAATTCAAATTGTCGCCAAGCACTCTCCCCCATTTGTTCTAATTGAGTTCCTATTTGGGCTTCTTTTTGTTTCTGAAATGCTATCCTAGCTTGGGTAAAGGCAATGGTTGCACCTACTACAGAAACCCCTAAAATGGCTATTCCTAAACGGATCATTCGTTGAGCTTTTTGGTTAGCTTTGGTTAAAATATCATTGGCTTGTTGTTGAGCTTTGAGATTAATTTCTGCTTGCCGTTTATCTAAGTTTTGACTCTCGGTTAAAAATCTATAATCAAGATCGCTCAAACTTTTATCCACTGCCCAACTTAGAGCATCTTTGAGTGCTTTTCCCCTTAATAAGCGAGAATCATCTTCATAGTTAGAATTCATCCAACCTGTTAACATTTCAGAATAAGGTCTAATTTTTTCTAATTCTTTTTTTACCCATTCTTTATTAAAAACAGATTGATATATTTTATTATAAGCTACTAATTTACCATCTTTTTTGACCACTAAACCAGATAGTCTTAATTCGGTTTGTTCGGAACTTTCATCACTTTTCAAGAACCCTTCTTGCAAAATTTGTTGATACATTCCTAAGAGTCTTCCTGCTCTTTTTTCCTGCCTAAAAATTCGCTCTCTAATAGTTTTTAGGTGAACAGGTTCGTCATGGGATTCCCAATTTTCAACAATAAATTCTCTGACAAGTTTATTGACCCATTCTTTTTCTTGACCAGGAGCAATAATCTTAGTTTGAGTTAATAGTAAATCACAAACTTTTTGGGTTAAAAAAGGTTGCCCTCCTGTCCAGTCTAAAATTGTCTTAAGAACCTCTTGGGGATTGTTAGTAATAGGGTTTAAACCCCGGGCTAAGGGTTCCATTTCTTCTGAAGTAAAACCAGTTAATTCAATGGGAAAACCAATATTAAAAGGGGTTTGGGTTTTATCTTTAATTAAATCTGTTGGGGTGGCAACTCCAAATAAAGAAAATACTAATCTGTCAAATTTAGGGTTTTCTGCTCTTTGATTATAAAAGAAACGAATTACGGAAAAAAAATCATCTAGAGAAAAATTCAAACTAAGAATCTTATCAATTTCATCGATAAAAATATAAACCTTTTCTCCCCGACAATGAACCAGTAAAACCTCTTCTAAAAATTCACTAAATTTTTGAATACCTGATAATTCCTCTCTTTCTCTCAGCCAAACTTTTAAGTTAACTTTGCCAATTAAATTAAAGCCTAAAAATAACTGGGTTATGATACCGCTATACCATTGTTTTTGACTAATATCACTGCCTAAACTGGTAATATCCACAGAAGCACAACTCATTCCTTGTGCTTGTAGTTGGTGCATTGCGCGCACTCGTAAACTGGATTTTCCCATTTGACGACAGTTAAAAACATAACAAAATTTACCTGCTGTTAACGCCTTTAACAGGGTTTTATCTGCTTGTCTTTCTACATAAGTCGGATGGTCAAAACCTAGACTTCCACCCACTTTATAGCTATAGGATTTTTCAATATTGGCAGTCATTATTAATAATAATTAGTTGTTCGGTGTGAGAATTTTTAAAAATAGCTAATCTCTAATCATAGTATAAGATATAAAAGTTTAGACTTCCTAGACAAATACAAAAGTTCCTTTATAATAAGTTTAGTAAAATTTTTATAGGTGGTGTGATTCTTCTATGACAATAACAAAAGTGTCTTCGGTTTCTCAAAAACAATTTTTGCGTCCTCGTCTCTGGTTTGATAAAATCATGGCTTTGATAGTCTTAGCCAACTATACATTAGTAATTTTTGATTTAAGTTACGTTCCTTTACGAGATTTTTTAGTACAGGAGAGAATTACCTGGTCTATAAAAATTGGTACATTTGAAAGAGAATTTACCCTATTACCTATACCTGCTCGTGTGTCAAACTTTATTACTCAGTATGATATTATCAAAGGAATTGAGCCTTATCGAGATACTGCTCAATATTTACGAAGAGTAGAAGATTTGAATGAAGCGGTTAATCAACTTATAAGTCAACAAGCATTTGCCGATTCTAACTTAACACAAACAAAAGAAGCTCAGCAAAATATTGATGAAATCTTAGCTGATCTCCGTGAAAGAAGTAGAGAAATGGTCGAACAAAATCCTTTTCAAATAGCCAATAAAACAGGGACATTAGAACGTATTAAAAATAAAATGCGAAGACACGTTTTTAATAATTCAGAAAGTTCGGCAAAAGATGCTTTTAAAAAGTTTTGGAGTGCTAATAATTTTAAACAAAATGGTTGGCGCAATGAACTCGATTTTTTTGACCAAGAGATTAGTCCTTTAATTGCAACCAATTACTTTCGTCCTGTGGGAGAAAGTGGTGAACCTTTTGATAACTTTGGCTTAATTGATACTCCTTTCTTTTTACTATTTTTAATGGAATTTTTAGCAAGAACATGGTTCATTAGTCGTCGTCATACAGGGGTTAGTTGGTTCGATGCTACGTTATGGCGTTGGTACGATATTTTCTTGCTTATACCTATCTTTCGTTTTCTGAGAATTATTCCATTAACTATTCGTTTAGATGAAGCAAACTTAATTGATTTTAAAGCAATTAAAAAACAAGCTAGTCAAGGATTTGTAGCTGGAATTGCTCAAGACATTACAGAAGTTGTTATTATTCAAGTTGTGGATCAAGTTCAAGGAACTATTAATAATGGAACCATTCGTGAAGTTCTAATTAAACAAAATACCACTCAATATATTGACATTAATGATGTTAATGAAACCTCGGAATTAGTCAAACTTATGGCCAACTTAATCATTAATAAAGTTCTTCCGGAAATTCGTCCCGAGGCCGAGGAATTTTTACGCTATAATGTGGAAAAGGCTTTAATTCAAACCCCTGCTTATCAAGGCTTAGAAAACGTGCCAGGGATTAAAACGATGCAAAGCCAATTAACAGAAAGATTAGTGTCTCAACTTTATCAAGGTTTATCCGTTGGACTGCAAGGACTATTAATAGAAGATGCAGAATTTGAT
>JBFRWO010000235.1:0-7077 GCA_051439625.1 Crocosphaera sp.
CAGCGATGAAGGCGATGATGAAGCAGGTGGTAGCAGTTAAGAGGGTGGGGATCATTAAAGTACCGAACCAACCTACATAGATGCGGTTGTTGGTGCTGGTCACCCACTGACAAAACTGTTCCCATACTGAAACGCTCTCGCGTTGTTGTAAGGTAGTTGTCATGGTTATAATTCCTTATTAATTTGTCAAGGTACGTTTTGTTTTGACATTTCTATATTAAAACAATTCATCAAGTTTTGTAAAGAAGTTTAACTAAATGTTTTCTTATGTTAAGCATAAGCACAGCTTATCTATTTGTAGGGGCTTAATTAGGGGCTTAATACCATTCAGCCCGATCTGATTGCGCTTTGACTAGGAAACCATTTCAAAGGTCAAGTTATCTTGCTTGAGAAAATCATGGGTAAAGTGATCAACAACATTCGTATTGCTCAACTCTAAGTTATAAAAGTCCACACAATCATGATCAAAGTATGGTCCAGCGTGCCATGTGCCAACTTCGAGCTTAATAAAACAATTACCAGGAATCCGAAAAGCTCGTAATTGTTCAATATTAGGATAATTCTCCTCTCCAGGTGGTGCAACACCCAAAAACCACTCTTTTCCTTCCAATGAGCCGAGACATTGGGTACATTGTTCATGGCGAGTAATGCGATGAAACCGACGACCCCGTTCTGTTAAGCGCATAATATAGAATCTAGGGGTACCATTTTTGAGGTTTAATTGAGCATCGGTTTCATCATACATCTTGCCATCTTCCGAGACAGTGATTAACTGTCCATAAGGTTTAAAGTTGTCTAGAGTAATATCAACCAGTGGCAAAGATTTAACTGTGGTTATTGTAGTCATAATTATTGAGCAAGGATCAATCATTTCCCTTGATCCTAATGCTCAAACTTCAGAAAACAAAATCCTATTGGCTGGATGTAATTCCTCTTTCTCTGAGTTGTTGGACAAAATATTCTTCCAGAGAAGCACGGGCGCGGTTTAAACTAAGTAGTTGAGCGTCTATGGTTGAGAGAAATTCGATAAAATCATGGGGATTTCCTGTTAATTGTCCATGCCAGGTATGTTCCATCTCTTTTATTCCCGATACCCAAGGTTCCAGAGCTTCCTTTGTACCACCCTGAACGATAACCTGATAAACATCGGAACGGCCTAAAATTTCTTCGAGAGATCCCACACATAAAAGATCCCCTCTCGCTAAAATAGCAATGCGATCGCAGATTTTTTCGATATCCGTTAAGACGTGGGAGTTAAAGAAAATGGTTTTGCCCTGTTCTTTGAGAGATAAGACAATTTCCCTAACTTGATAGCGTCCCAAGGGGTCGAGTCCTGACATGGGTTCATCGAAAAACACCACTTCCGGGTCATTAATTAACGCTTGGGCCATACCCACCCGTTGCAACATTCCCTTAGAATACCGTCTTAATTGTTTCTTTTTGGCAGTTTTTTGAGCCAAACCTACTAAATCGATTAATTCGGCAATCCGTCTTTTTTGAACTGATTTGGGAATTTGGAATAAACCTGCGACGAATTCCAGAAACTCCCAAGCCGTTAAATAATCATAATAATAAGCATTTTCGGGTAAATAGCCTATTTTTTGTTTTACAGAGAGATTCCCGACAGGATACCCTAATAAAACGGCGCGGCCGGTAGTAGGACGGACAATACCCAGTAACATTTTTAAGAGAGTTGTTTTTCCTGCCCCATTGGGGCCAAGTAACCCGAAAGTTTCTCCTTTATAAACACTAAATGAGCAATCATTCAGCGATCGCAATTTTTGATTCATCCAAAAGCCAGTACGATACACTTTACTTAAATTCCATGTTTGTACCACTGGCATTAATTCGTTTTTAGCATCTTGTGGTTTGATTTCGGTAGCGGAATTCATTATTTTAACGATGGTAATTTGTTATCTATCCAGAAAGACTCTACTTATATTGTTCCCTGTTTTTTGAATAAATTTAACTCACAACAAAATTTTTTTTTGCTTTGATAACTATTAAGGGGACTGAGGGGTAGGAATGATAAGTAGTGTGGTTAGGAGGAAGATTAAGCTTGACACATCATTTTCTCTTCCCCCTCTTCCCTATCTTTTCCCTCTCCCCCATATCTATCTCAACAGATAATGAAAGTTAACAGAGAGGAATCTCTATTAACGAGATAAGATTTCAATGACTTGTTTTTTTAGATCAGAATCGCTCTCAACAATTTTGGCAATTTCATTGAACCGTGGGATTTTTAAACCTGCTTCTTCAACAGCAACCCGTTTTTTCTGGCGATCTTGTTCATGAAGATTTCTCACAGCTTCCAAAGCTTTGTTAAACTGGTCTTGTTGTTCCTCAGAAAGATTCCTCTCACTTTTTTCTTTATTACCAATCTCCATAAACTCTTCAGGAGACATTCCATGGGATTGAATCGCTTCGGTCATTTTGGAGCGAGTTTCCTCATCGATCGCCTGTAAATCGACGATCGCTTTAGCAAATTTTTCCAACTCTGGCCGTGAGATTGCTTGAGTTATGAGTTTTGGGGTAGAAAATTGAGCGATAGTCTCTGTTGCTTTAGTAGAAGCGGAAAACACGCCTAAACCGGTCACACAGATTACTGTACCAAGACATCCTTTCAATAATAATTGTTTAAGCATTTTGTTATTTTCAGAATAGATTACATTTAGCCATCAGTCTCAATAGATCATTAATCTACAGTCAATGGTTCCTAGCATCTTAGCAATTATTCTGAGAAATGGACTGATTAATGGACAATGAACAATAGTTGACTGTCATTCCGAGGTAAGAAGAATCTCTTTACAAGATGATTAGAATAGTAAATTACAGTCTTTGAAGGATTTACACAGAATAAAAAGATTAACCAATAAAATGGCCAAGTTAATCTTAAAGCGAACTAATCAGGTAAATGATTACCTAAAAAAAACAGCCAGATTAGTGATTAATTACTGTCTAGAACATAAATTAGGAACCTTAATTATAGGAGTTAATGAAGGCTGGGAAACGAGGATTAATATTGGCAAAGTTAATAATCAAAATTTTGTACAGATTCCTTTCCATGCTCTCAGACAACAACTAACCTACTTGTGTAAAAGATATGGAATTAATTATGTTGAACAAGAAGAATAATACACAAGTTTAGCTAGTGCATTAGACTTAGATGAGCTACCAGAATATAATGCAGATAATCCACAAACTTACAAATTTTCGGGGAATAAAATTAAGAGAGGTTTGTATCGAACTAAGGATAAAAAATTAGTTAATTCAGATATTAATGGTTTTGCTAATATTGGCCGTAAAAGTAAAGCCAATCTTTTTGAAAAGAGAGAGGTATTAGAGGGGCTTTTGGACGCTCCAAGACGATTCTTTATCGTGTAAAGAATCCCCAAGTTCGCGCACTTGGGGTAGTTCAATTGATAAGACTCTCTAATTTTTTTTTGATCGTCATTGTGTGTCCCGAGTAAAACGACTTTTGATCAATATTACAACTTACAAGTCACTCCTGTTCCCCTCCCAGGAGGGGTTAGGGGGACTGCCTCAAAGGGATAATTTTTGTATCGCTGAATTCTTCACACACACCCTTTCTGTTGGCAAAAATGAATAAGTATGGGAACAATGGTTAAATATAAAATAAAAATAATACCGTCACCAACTAGCCGATGAACGACAACGCAACTGCCCAGAACCGCTTTCTAGAAGAATTTGACTATTATTTATTTGGCCAGGGGGACCATCATCGCATTTATGAGAAGATGGGAGCCCACCTAGTTGAAGTTGATGGAGTTTCAGGGGTATATTTTGCCACTTGGGCCCCAAATGCTTATGAAGTCGCTGTGGTGGGAAATTTCAACAACTGGAACCCTGAAGCGAATAAAATGCAGAGAACCGAAGTAGGAATCTGGGAATTATTTATTCCTGGCATGAAAGTAGGGGATCTCTATAAATATTCCGTCAAAAATCATCATCAGTATTGTGTCTATAAGACCGATCCTTATGGATATCAGCAAGAAATCCGTCCCGCAACGGCTTCTGTTGTAGCGGATCTTTCCACTTATACCTGGAACGATCAAGAATGGATCGATAAACGGGAACGCAGCAACCCCGAAAAGCAACCCATGTCCGTCTATGAAGTCCATTTAGGATCTTGGTTACACACCAGTATTGATAACCCTCCCAAAGAAGGTACAAGTTTAGCCGTAGAACAAAAACCAGGGGCCCGTTACCTCAACTATCTTGAACTCGCAGAACAACTTATCCCTTACGTCAAAGACATGGGCTACACTCATATTGAGTTACTCCCTGTCACCGAATATCCCTTTGACGGATCTTGGGGCTATCAGGTGGTTGGTTTTTATGCCCCCACTTCTCGTTACGGTCCCCCTCAAGATTTTATGTATTTTGTGGATAAATGTCACCAAGAGGGTATTGGAGTGCTTTTGGACTGGGTTCCTGGCCACTTTCCCAAGGATGAACATGGCTTAGCTTATTTTGATGGAGGCCCGTTATACGAATATGAAGATTCTCGCAAGGGAGAAATCAAGACTTGGGGAACTTTGGTCTTTGACTATGGACGCAATGAAGTAAGAAACTTCCTCATTGCTAGTGCCTTATTCTGGTTCGATAAATATCATATTGATGGTATTCGGGTGGATGCTGTCGCTTATATGATCGAATTAGATAAAGGTCGGGAGGGCAACTGGGTTCCTAACCAGTATGGGGATAATGGTCATTTAGAGGCTATTAGTTTCTTACAACACTTGAATAATACCATTGCCCATAATTATCCTGGAGTAGTCACCATTGCTGAAGACTCTACCGCTTGGGGAAATGTCTCCAGACCTGCCAGCGAAGGGGGACTAGGGTTCACCTTTAAATGGAATATGGGTTGGATGAATGACACTCTTAAATATCTTAAAGAACATCCTAACCATCGTTCCAACTGTCATAATAAACTGACCTTTAGTATCTGGTACGCTTTTGATGAGAAGTTCATGTTAGCCTTGTCTCATGATGAAGTTGTTCACCTCAAGGGACACTTGGTTAATAAAATGCCTGGGGATGAATGGCAAAAAATGGCCAATGTCCGCACCTTATTAACCTATATGTTTGCTCATCCAGGTAAGAAAACCTTATTTATGGGCATGGAGTTTGGTCAAACCTCTGAATGGCAAGAATTCCTTGATCTGGATTGGTATTTGTTACAATACGAACCCCATAAAGGTTTAAAAAGGTTGGTACAAGATCTCAATAAAATGTATGTCCGAGAACCGGCTTTATACATGGAAGACTTTAGTTATGAAGGGTTTGAATGGATCGAGGCTAATGATGCACCCAGAGGCTTAATTTCTTTTGCCCGTAAAGATCCTGCTTCGGGAGATGTTATTGTGGCTGTTTGCAACTTTAAACCTTATGTCTATGAATATTATTGGGTTGGGTTACATTATCCAGGAGAGTATGTGGAATTAATTAACTCCGACTCCCAAGTTTATTGGGGTAGTGGTGTTTCTAATCCTAGTGTTATTCAAACCCGTGAATGGCATGATTCACCTTGGCCCTATGCCCTAGAAATTACAGTTCCTCCTTTGGGGGCAGTACTTTATAAGCTTAAACGCTAAAAATTCCCTTAATTGATTTCTAGAGGCATTAAGTTACAATGCCTCTTTTTTTAGAGCCTAACATTTATTTTTAATAATGATAATGTGTTAAATTGATGTAAAGAATTCACTTAAAAACTATATGAAAATTTTAATTGTTGAAGACGAGATGGAAATCGCCAAAATCATCCAAACCACCTTAGAAAGAGAATCTTTTGATTGTTTGGTAGCTTATGATGGTTTAACAGCTTTAGATTTATTCCACAAAGAAGAACCGGATCTGATTATTTTAGACTTAATGTTACCTAAATTAGATGGGTTAGAAGTCTGTACCCGTATACGTCAAAAAGTAACAACAAAAGATCCTTATATTTTAATGTTAACGGCAAAAGGAGAAGAAATAGATCGGGTAATTGGCCTATCAACAGGTGCTGATGATTACTTAGTTAAACCGTTTAGTCCCATCGAATTAGTGGCTAGAGTTCGTGCTTTATTACGACGAAGTTTAAGACATGGTGGCACCCAAAATAATGTTTATGAAACCCCTCATTTTTTGGTAGATTTAGATAAACATTCGGCACTAAAAAAGTTAGAAACTAATACGCAAGAAACCTTAGAGTTAACAACCTTAGAATTTAACTTATTATCCACATTTATGAGTTATCCAGGCAGGGTTTGGAGTCGAACTCAACTGATTGATAAATTATGGGGAAATGACTTTTTTGGAGATGAAAGAGTTGTGGATACTCATGTCAGAAGGTTACGGAAAAAAATTGAACCAAATACAGCTAATCCAACCTTTATTAAAACTGTTGTTGGAGTTGGCTATAAATTTGAAGATGAAGCTTAAATTCTTTTTTAAACTCGGTTATAAAGATCGCAAAAATAAATTAATTTTCGATATTCTTGCAACAACACAAACGAAAAATGATGCCATACAAATGACAGAAATTCATTTTTTTCAACATACTTGACAGGTTAAAATTATTCTACAAAGGTAATTTTTGTTTTTTATTTATTCTCTGATGAAACTTTATGCTTATTGGTTATATGAAGAGAGTATTACTAAACCAGAGGGAGAATTAAAAAGAGAAATTACCTTGAATTTATTTAACAATAAAAACAATATAGAGTGTAAATTCTTCATTACAGAAATAACTTTTGTACTGGCTTAATATTTTCGTACCGGCTGAATAATATTCATACCAAATCCGCCATATAAAACCTAGTTATCAATTTTAGTTTCATTTCTGTAAAAGTGACAATCCATAGGCATTGTAGGGAAGTTCAAATAACTGGGGTATATAAATCGGATTTGGTATCAGTCCCTACTGAATTCTCCAATAAAGACACCGATTTTTCCCACAAATGTTAAGATGTCTCACAGATTCCTAAAACCATTCTTTTATCTTTTCGTTTTATTTAGTCATACAATGTTAAAATCAAATCTTTTCAGCCTTAGTGTACCTAGTATGAT
>JBFRWO010000236.1:0-6239 GCA_051439625.1 Crocosphaera sp.
ATAAAAAGGTATTTTTACATAAAATTTGAGATAGGCAATAAAAGTTAGTAAGCTAAAATAACACAACAAATTAGTAGCTTCTGGTCGCTGAAAGACTTTCCAAAACAAACCTTGGAACCAATTAGCGAGTAAGGGAAATCCTAATAAGCGATGCTCAATATTTTTTTCAAAGGTAAATTGTTCTGGAGAAATAATACCCCAAATTCTCGCAGCAAAGGGAATATGATACATGAAAGCATCTCCCCCATAATTGGCATCAAAAAAGCTAATTAAAAAGATAGAGGTTAAAACTAATGCAGATAGAATAGTTAAAACCGTTGTTATCTTAACAAAAGATAACATAGAGATGAGTTGATTAGTTGTTTGATAAACAATTTTGAGGTTATTATTCAGTTTTAAATCAGTTGTCTTTACATAGTTAAAGCTGAGGAGAAAAATTCCTAAAAGACCTAAACAAATTCTCACAGTTCTTAACGAGTTGGCAGGAATATAACCAAAATAACCAACTATTCCCAACATTAAGGTAATGGCAAGACAACTCATTCCCCAAGTAAACAAAGGGTTATTAGTCAGCTTGTAAAGGGTAGGAAAATTTTTTAAGCTAGAACGATTGGTATAGGAAAGAAAAGCCAAGCCTGATATAACAGACCCTAGAATAAAACTAAAAACTGGAACTAACATAATGTTCAATTAATGGGTGGTTGTGATGATAATTTAGTTCTAAAAATAAAGATTGGTATTGGCATTTTTAAAGTCTGTAATTTCGGTAATTCTTGCTCCTTGAACTGAGAGGGTATCATCGAAAGTCTCATTAAGAAAATCGAAATAAAGATCAATTTTTGATGTTTCAGAAAGATGTATTACCCAGTCACGATAACTAGAAGCTAATAAGTTACTATAAGCGTGGTAACGGAAAATAGGTTTATCGCCTATTTTAACCCCACAAGTTAAGTCGTTATCGGTTCCTTGTGCTGTAAAAACAACATCGATTAAGTAGCGTCCTTTATCCAAAATTAAAGGATCTTTTAAGCCAATTGAACCATTTTCTTTGGTCTGAAAATCTCCTGCTTCTAACGTGGTTACTTCCTGGAACCCAAAAGGAGGACAATAAGCTACTTCTGATAAGCGATCTTTATGGATATAAAGATTATTTCGGATACCCACTCCTGGGGGATAATCTTGAGCATTTTCGATGATTTGATAGGTATTCAAATCAATAGAAATATATCCTTTTTGTAATAAGAAATCTAAACAACGAGTGTCTTCTGGTTGGGTTTCTAAGATTAGATGGGGTTTAGCAGATTCAATAGTTTTGGACATTCCTTTAATGGCATCAAATTCTGCCCCTTCGATGTCCATTTTTACTAGATTTGGTATTAATTGAGTATGGTTAACGAAATCATCTAAAGCAATAGTTGAAACCTCATAACCTTGAGTACCTGTGGATTGTTCTGCGTAGATACTATCGTTGAGATGACTACCTAAATAAATGGGAACTTTGCTATATGATCTGTAATAAACCGCAGCGTGAAATAACTGCACATTACTGCACCCACTGAGGACAATATTACGCTGACATTTATCAACAATACGGGGACTCGCTTCAAAGGAACAAACTACTCCTTTTGGACCCACCATTCGAGACATAACGGTGCTTAAACCACCGAAATTTGCTCCTACATCAAAAACTACATCTCCAGGACGGCATAAGTCTCTTAAAGCTAATTGTACAGGAGGTTCCCAAAAGTTGCCTTCATACCAAGGAGAAATACCATACATTCGGATTTCTTCTAGTTCTTGATTGAGTCTTTGAGTGAATCCTAATTGTTTATCAATGTCTGGGGCTAAGGCTTTACTGAGCTTAGCTTTTAACCATTCTTTAAGTTGTTTCATGATTCCATTTTCTCCAATTTAGTTAACCATAAAAATGCGTGCTGTTCGTGACGATTATCGTTAAAAATTCGATAATCTGGTTTGAATCCTAAGCTTTTTTCTTCATCCCAGGTTCCTAAATGTTCTTGTTCGATTTGTTTGGCTAATTTTCGGGTTTGTAGAACTTGTCCTAAGGGTGAAAATCGAGATAATTTGGGCATCCAGTCTAAAGAACGATAAGCTTTTAATAAGGTTTCGATCCCTTGGAAATACTGTAAAGCTTTGGCTTGGGGATTAATTTCTTTGAGGTATAAACTGAGATTGTAAGCGTATTCTAAATCACTACTGGTATGACCACAATAGGATTTACGATAGGCTAGAGATAGATAAATTAATTGTTCTAATTCTTCTGCACTACGATTGGCAAAAGCATAGCGAACGCCAGCTAAGGTGCGATGAACATACCAAGCTCTCATATCCTCAATTTCAGCCGCCGGACTTTGGGTAGTTCTTTCGTCGGGATAATTCCAAAAAACTCCTAAGTTCTTATCAATAACTTTGCTTTTAATCTGGGGTAAAACTCGACTCTTAAACTCTGTATCACCTGCCCCTCTGAAGGTGCCATCATAGTAACCAAAACGGTCATGAATTGAGCGACGATATAACGCACCGACCCAAGATAAATAACAGGTTTCTAGATAGATTAAATCTTGTTGGTAAGGGGCGCGATTATAGGACATAACATCGCTCACCCAACTACCTTTTTTATCGACATTTGTGACTAAACTATGACCGATGACCCAATCAATTTCTGGGCTTTTATCTAACTCATTGGCTAAGGTTTCTAAGGCATCGGGTAAGATAGTTTCATCCACACCTAAAAAGGATAAATAAGGAGATTTTGCTAAAGAAATACCTCGATTCCAAGCAGTTTGAATAGTCTCTCTATCCTGCGATCGCACATAAAGGACCGATAGATTTAATTCTGAGGCTAGTTGTTGGAAGACTTTGTATTCGTCTCCTGGTGAACCACTATCCACTAAAATGACCTCACCTTGCCCTGACTGCATTAAGGTTTGACTCTGTAGGGTTTTGAGGAATAAGGGGAGTTTATCGGCAGCGTTGTACAAAGAAACTATGACACTGACGCGATACTGGGATTTATCACGGCGATCATCGACAATTTCATATTCCCATTCTGAGTTATGTAAATTATCTTGACGGGCTTTTTCAATCAAATCGTAACACCTTTCTTCCCGTTGCCCTATTTTGCCGTACATAGCTTCGACTACCTGGGCTTCATGGGTAAATCCTTTTTCTTGTAACACCTTGAGGACATAAGGAAGATCCCCGAAGCGATCGCCGTCTAACAGCCTTAACCCCCGTAATTTGTAGGTAGCTGCTACTAAGTCATTACCCCGTAATTCTTCCACACGGGAAATTTCTCGCCAGGCCCGAACACGGTCGATCCGATAACCATTTTTAAGTTTATCGCGCCATCCTTGTTCTTCTGACCCAAAAGCCGAGGCCAGTTTCCAGCATTCTTTAACTTTATTACCTAAGTCTTTTTGACTCAATTCTGAGGCATTGAAAGTGTATTTATATCGTTCAAATAATTGAGTTGATTTTAAAGTTTGGGCAGTTTTAGTTTCTTCTAGGGGTCTTTTTAATTTATCTTTTGTTTCCAGTAAGGTCTTTTTCAGTTGTTTATAGGTGGGTTTAATTTGGGCTTTAATTTGCTTCTTGACTACTTTAACCCCAGGTATTTTCGATATACTAAAACCTTTTTGACAAGATTCCCAATAGGAGAATAATTGACTGTACCACTGGGCTACTTCTTCTTGGGTTTCTGTATCATAGGCGGTGGAACAGTTATATATATCTTCTAACTTGGTATCTGTTATTTCTAAATTAGCTTGTGATAACTGTTTGACTAAATTTTCGCGATAACTTTCGTAGTTATCTAAAATGTTTTGCAGATCAGGAAGACAGGCATAAATATCATCAACATCGATGGTAACAAAAGGAACCTCTGGGAAAGTTTCTTCTAGGAAACGACAAACCCCCGCACCATTTCCTACTGCCGTGGGACAACCTGAAAATAGAGATTCTAAGGCAACTAAATTGAGGGTATCGTATCGAGAAGGTAAGATATTTAATGATTTATTGGCAAATAATTCCGTCAATTCTCCCCGTTTCATGGGAGGACATATCACCAGATTACTCTGACGATTCTGAATCATTTGTTGGAGATAACTTTCAGAGGATTGTGTATTGTTATAGTTATAACTATGGGGTCCAATAATTTGCGCTTTATTATAGCTAGTTTCGGGTAACCACCAGACTAAATCGATAAAAATATCGGGGCCTTTTCTTCTCTCTGTTCTTCCTATAAAGTTGAGGGTTGGAGCTTGTTCGGAAGGTAAACAGCGAGTGGGTCGAGGAAGATCAAAAAAGTGTAGGGGATGGTAATAATAATTGTTTAATTCTGGGATATCTTCTTGCCATTCGTCCAGATAACTTTTACTAATTCCATAGCGAAGATCCACTACTTTATACTGCATTTTTTCTTGCAGATCGAGAGGAATATTAGCTTTACCCCAGTCAAACCAATCTAAGCGAAGGGTTTTCGATATTTTCCCGTGCATGGATAGTGCAACGCGGTTAAATTTTACTTGATACTGTTGTAATGCTGCCTTTAAAAATAGTCCCCACTGATCGTAGTCTGGAACATCAACTAGATCAAATTCTTGATTAGCAGCAGATGCAGCAATATTACTAGCCATAACAAAAGCACGTTCTACCCATTTAGGAGGTGTAACTTCAAAAAAGTTTTTAAAGTTACTAAGTAAAAATTGCTCTTTATAAGGAATAGCTGTAGCATTTGCAGGTCTTGCTGTGTTTAGAGGCTCTTTTTCGGCAATGTAATAGAAATCAATTTGAGGATTTTTTTTAATAATACTGCGATAAAAGGTTTGACCACCGCCAACCTTACTAAATAAATCAAAATCAGCAATCAGGACTTTCATAAGATACTAATTAATCACTTTTTATAGTTTTGCCTTGGTTGACAGAATCAATTAATTCTCGGGTTAAGGCTAATGATGGCATCCGACTAATACTAAGCACAATTGAAACGTTTGTCAACTTATTTGCTCAGAAGTTAGTTAGTTTAATGTTCATCGGCTTTTTGTCGTTGAAAATATGTTCTAAAATAGATGTCAATGCTGTTGCTGACGTTGATTT
The DNA here is from genome assembly GCA_051439625.1 of Crocosphaera sp. Classification (GTDB taxonomy): domain Bacteria; phylum Cyanobacteriota; class Cyanobacteriia; order Cyanobacteriales; family Microcystaceae; genus Crocosphaera. The sequence continues at coordinate 5,119 of JBFRWO010000236.1, forward strand.
GTTTACGAAGGTTCCCTTAGAGGTCAGTTATCGGTTATCAGTTACCAGTGATCAGTTATTAATCCTCAAGAAATTAGCAATTAGTTTACTTAATTTCTAACAGTATTGTCCTTTTGCGATCGCGTCTTGAAACTTAATCAAGTTGAATATATAACTGTAATACTAATTTATTAGTAGAGCTTTTTTACTTACAACATCTCTAATATATCTTCAACTTTTATAATAACACATTTTTGGTCATTTTTTTGCGAGTATACCCCACCGCATTTTGTACACCAATAAGGCACACATCTAAAGAAAAAATTAAGATTTTGGTACATTTTTGGTAAATGTCTGGAAATCTTGATATAACCGAATTTTTAATAAATTTGTCAATCCCTTCTTTAAATGCGTGTTAGCTTGAAGGGTATATATTTAAGTTTGGCTTTATTGGTTATGAGTAGATGGAATGCTGGACATAAGTTAGATAGTAGTAGTTATAGTTACACCATAGAAAAATTGCTAGAGGAAGGGGATTTTGGTTTAACTTATTTAGCTAAGGATAGTGAGGGAAATTTGGTGGTTATTAAGACCATTAATGAGGAGGAAATACCTGAAAAATTTCTGGATAAAATTCGGAGAGATTTTGTCATAGAAGCGTTGAATTTAGCAAAATGTGATATTTATACTTATATTGTTAAGTGTAAGGAGTATATTCCTGATAATCGTTTTCCTTGTATTGTTATGGAGTATATTCCTGGGGATAATATTGAGGAGTTAGTGAATAAAAAGGGAAACTTATCAGAAGCAGAAGCATTAAAGTATATTAGGCAGGTTGCTGAAGGTTTAAAAGGGGTTCATGAAAGAGGAATATTACACAGAGACATTAAACCGACTAATATTATTATTCATGAAGAGACAAAAGAAGCAGTATTAATTGACTTTGGTATTGCTCGTGAATATACTGCTGATAAAACAGTCAAGCATACAAAAATATATTCTCCAGGATATGGTCCCCTCACGGGGTGACAAGTAGGTTGAAAAGTCAGTCCAGAGCGGTTTTCCCCTGTTACCCAACCCTAAAAAATTGTCGGCAACCAGAGGGCTTATTGAGAATGAACGATAATGATAATCATTTGCAA
>JBFRWO010000237.1:0-4615 GCA_051439625.1 Crocosphaera sp.
GAAAGCTAATTATGGTTTATCCCTTCTTATTTTAGGACAAAGTTAGTCTTTCCTTTCCCATACGTCCCCAATCACTCTTTGAGTTCTCTTGACATCTGCTTAATTTTCTTAAGTTGTCACGAATGGGGCAGAATGAGTTACTGAGTCGGGGTGACGTGGAGATGGGGTGACGGGGAGTGTGGGGTGTGTGGGGTGTGTGGGGTGACGGCGTGACGGGGAGAGGGTTTACTAATTTACTGCTTAACTTAATGATATGTTTTAAATGCACAACAGTTTCACTCTTTACTATTACAAAAATATGACCCTTCAAAAGTGGAAAATTCTTAAGTCTGATTTTATTGTTGATAACCAATGGTGTCGGGTAAGACAAGATCAAGTACAATTATCTGATGGTACGATTATTGATGATTATTTTGTTAATGTTCGTCCTGAAATTGCTTTAATTTTACCCATTACTCCTAACAACGAAATTGTTTTTGTTCGTCAATATCGTCATGGTGTTCAAGAGATTTTATTGGAGTTACCCGCAGGAACTTTTGACCCTGAAAAAGAAGATAGTTTGACGGCAGCTAAGCGAGAATTAGAGGAAGAAACAGGCTATATTGCTCAAGAATTAATGTTTATGACCACTATTTATGATAATCCTGTTAAAGATGATAATAAAATTCATATTTTTTTAGGTTTAAATGCAGAGAAAAAAGGTAAAATAGAGTTAGATATTACAGAAGAAATTGAGGTGTTTTTAGTTCCTGTTTCTCAGGTTATTAATAAAATAATGTCTGGAGAAATTTGTGTTGCTGGTACTATTTCTACGATTTTTATGGGGTTAGAATTTATCAGTAAAAAGTAAACAGTTATAAGGTCAGATGTCTCAAAAAAATTGGTTGGGAATTGATCCAGGACTGGCAATAGTTGGCTGGGCAATGTTACAAGAAAATGAGCAAGAACTTCCTATTATTATTGATTATGGAACCATTGAAACTAATAAACAGTTATCTACTTCTCAAAGACTCACAGAAATAGAAGCAGATTTAATAGAATTACTAACAGAATTTAAACCACAAGGTATTGCCATAGAAATGCCTTTTTTTAACCGTACAATTAAAGCAGCAGGAGGTGTTATGCAAGCGTTAGGAGTGATTAATTTAGTTTGTTATCGAGAGGCAAAAATTGAGCCTATTTTTCTTCATCAAGCCAGTTGGAAATGTCATTTAGGCGATGGAAAAGCTAAGAAAAAAGAAGTCGCTGAAATGATTTCAACCTTGTTTAATTTAGAGAAATTACCTATCGATGATAGTGTAGATGCGATCGCTATTGCCTATGCAGGATTATGTGGTTTAAGAAACAATATCTAAGAAGATATTAATTCAAGTTTAATAAAGTAGGTAATTCCGACAAAAAATTGATTTGAGCTTCCCTTAGTTCGGCAGTTGGACGAACTTTTTGGATTAGGTTAATAGCAGTTTCAGGAGAATGGCCTTTAGCTATTAAATAGGCAGCTAATAAGGTTCCTGTTCGGCGATTACCGCTAGTACAATGTACCACAACATACTGATTTTGTTCTATTACAAAATCAGCAAATTTAACGAATTCTTTAACCTGTTCAACTGTTGGAGCTTTTCCACCTGTGATGGGCAACCATAAAGCAGAAAATCCAGCTTCTTGATATTCTTTGATCCCAGAAGGTTCATCCATTACTGAGACAATACCACCACTACCAGCTTCTTTAAGTTTTTGTAAATCTTCCAAAGGAGGGCGAGGCATTCCCCCTAATTTTTCAGGGATAGCCCACCAAATATAATCAGGATAAGACATTGCTCAAATCTCTCAATTAGTCTTGGGTTTAGCTGTTTTAGGGATAAAAACTCAGTTGAGGTAAACCAAGAGTTTCTTCCCATCCCATCATAATATTAAGACATTGTACCGCTTGCCCGGCCTGTCCTTTAATCAAGTTATCAATAGCAGAAAGCACAATCACGCGATCGGTTCGAGGATCGGTTTCTATACCCAAATAACACAAATTTGTCCCACAAGCCCATTTTGTTTGCGGATAAACCCCGTTAGACAAAATTTTGACGAAAGGAGAGGAACGATAAAAAGCACTGTAAATGGTCAATAAATCCTCTCTGACAAGTCCAGGATCTCTGAGGGTGGCATAAACCGTCGCTAAAATTCCCCGAACCATTGGCAGTAAATGGGGAGTAAACTGGACTCTTACTTCATGACCTGCTAAATCAGAAGAAATTTGCTCAATTTCTGGGGTATGACGGTGTTTAGCTACCCCATAAGCCCCAAATGAGCCTTCAGCTTCTGCCAGTAAGAGATGGGTTTTGGCTTGTCTACCTCCGCCGGAGGTTCCTGACTTAGCATCAATAATGGTGGTTTCAGGCAAGATCAACCCTTGTTTGAGTAAAGGAGATAAGGCCATTAAACTAGCCGTGGGATAACACCCTGGACAGCCGATCAACGAAGCAGATTTAATTTCATTTCGGTATAATTCTGGAAGTCCATAAACTGCTTTTTTAGCTGTTTCTAAGTCCTCACGGTCTTTATTGTACCAACTGCTATAGGTTTCTAAATTCTTGAAGCGATAATCAGCCGATAAGTCTAATACTTTACAGCCTTTTTCTATCAATGGGGGAGCAAGATCGCAAGCAAGGCCATTCGGTAGTCCTAAAAATACAACCTGACAACGGGAAGCGATCGCCTCGACATCAATGGGTTCAATGGTTAGATCCACTGCATGACCCAAATGGGGATATAATTCAGCGTAGGCTTGACCCGCACTCCCTTTACCCCCTAAATAGACAATTTCTACCAGGGGATGTTCTTGTAAGAGTCTAACTAATTGGACTCCGCCGTATCCCGAAGCACCAATAATTCCCACTGATATTTTTTCTGACTCACCCATATTTGTCAATTCCTCATCTAACTTCTCAATAATATCGGAACTGACCGCATTGTAATCTTGAAACAGGGCTTTGAATCAAAAGCTTTTGTAAAGTTCAGCGATCACCCCGTCTCCTGATTCTCCCGAGTCTCCACTGAGGTTATTAACTTCTCCAACGCAAGATTTTTGGTTCTACGGGATTTTTAAAGGGTCGATTTTCAGCTATTGCTTTTTGGTATTCCTGTTTAATGCGAAAATACCATTTAGCCTGAGTATCGGCATCATCAATTAACATCAGAGAAGGATCATAAGCCAAACCCTCTTGTTGTTGAATGACCACATCTCGATCCTGAGCCAAGAATTTACGGGTTAAGAGACTTAATAAGGGTTTAAATAGTCCCATCCAAGGAATTGTCCAATAAATACTCTGAAAAGCAATACATTCCGTTTCATCGATGGGGGTGATCGTTGTTAATAAACAAGCAGAATAGCGATCGCCTCTTAATATTTCTGTCCTGACACTGGGTAATTCAAAGACGATTTCAATCGAAACCTTATCACCTAAAATTTTGTAAGGTCGCGCACTCACGGGCATCTCATAAGGAACAAGACGAAACCCTTGGGAAACTGGTTCGTATTGTTTTTCTTTGACGCGGAACTTACGAGGGCCACTACGCCACCACCACGAACTATGAACGTAGGGACCGTGAGCGGGATCCATCAGCCCAATGATAGCATGGTCAATATGACAGGCAAAATGAATTGTTTCTGAAACCCCTGGGGCAATTTTACCAAAGTCCGGAATGGTAGGAACAGGGGGGATATCGGCTGGATTAACTTCTTTTTTGCTATCTTCTGCAAAATACACCCAAATATGTCCTTGTACTTCCCGACAAGCATAAGTAGGAATCCTTATACGACTGATATCTAAGTCATCGTGTTCTGTCAGAGAGGGAATCTCCCTACAGGCACCATCTTCCGTGCTAAATCTCCAACCATGATAACAGCAACAAACGTCTTTTCCCTCCATCCATCCATACTGTAGAGGGATACCTCGGTGGGGACAAATATCACGCATGGCGAACACTTGTCCGTCCTCACGTCGTCCTATGAGGATGGGTTCCCCAAGCATTTTTCTATGTACCATTTTACCTGGTTTGAGGTCTTTTCCAGGTAAGGCAACATACCAACAGTTACGCAATAGGGTGGTCAAGGCGCATTCTCCCTTCTTTGAACACTCCGCCAACTAAATTTTAGACTATAGTTGGGGATTCTTTTTCACCGATTACAAGGTGCTACTGAGAAAGGTTGTGTCCGCACCGAACTATAAGACCTTGGCTTACTAATCCCTCAGTAAAAGCAATAAATCGATATAGATAATTGCAGGTCGGGCAAGAGGTCGTGTCTCCGAATAAAATTCTTGACCGTACCTTGTTCCTTGTAAGATAACACAAGTCCTGCTCTTTGCCGGGCCCTATCTAAAATCTTTGATCAATATAGGGACTGGGCAAAAAATTTCTTTCAAAGCAGTAGACGCAATGGTTAGATATTTTGTGCCATTGAACGCTCAGCCAACTAAATTTGAGATTATAGTTAGGATTATCGAAAAATCATGGGTCTAAAACCCCGCCCTTTAGGGCGTAATTGTGTTAGGATTACACTGTAGCAATATTCAGCTACCTACTGGGGGTCCCCCAGAAAGTGACGACTAACCCTGAATTGGCA
>JBFRWO010000238.1:0-3222 GCA_051439625.1 Crocosphaera sp.
AACTGTGGGTACTAAACCCTTCCAATTCCAACTTTTCACAGACCTGACGCAAAATATAATCTGCACTGTTCTTTTTAATATGGCTTCGTCCGTGCCGCCCTGGGAAAAGATAAGGATTATAACTGAGACGAGGATATAACCGGTTATATTCCTCTAAATATGACCTTAGACGAGGGTGAATATCGATTTCTCTGGTATCTTGTTTTCCCTTAGTGTTAAAACTGCGAATCACCAACTTATCTCGTATCCCCTTAATGCCGATCACATCTTTGTAAAAGAGAGTACAAGCCTCGTTAATGCGTGTGGCCGCATAAAGACACACACCAAATAGAGCCTTATCCCTTGGCTTAGTGAAGCCTTCTGTGAATAATAGAGATACTTGCTCTGGGGTGAGTATTTCTGCTCGTCCATAGCGATTTACCTTCATTTTATTGCAGATTGTAGATTGCCGATTGTAGATTGGTTTTGGATTATAGAGGGTAGATTGAAGAAGCAGATCATTTGTGATTATAAATCCTGTCATCTTTTGACTTGGATCGTAAAGTTTTGAGAGAACTGACCAACATTGATACAATTTCATTAGCTTCTGTCATTAAACTTCGGAGTTTTTCGACAGGAACGAGTTCAGCTTCTACTATTAATTCCATCCAGTAGTGAGATTCATCAGCTTCTTCGAGGGTAATATTCAATTTGGTGATTAATTCAGCCGTGGATTTAGCTCGACAAGCAGCTCGATAATTAGCTCCTACTGACGTTCCTGAACGGAGTAACTGTTTCCCAATGACGAATGATTAGACCTCTTGCAAAAATATTTTATGCTATAATTAGTGGCGATTTTTTGTCTAGATTTATGTAACAAGCCTCCCAAAATTTCCCATTTTTAAAAATGAGGGAGTTTTCGGCGATCGCTAATTAGTAAAATTCTTAAAAATTGGCAAAACAAAAAAATTAAGCTAATGATTAAAAGCTCAAATAAATATATATTTAATAGATTTTTTTTACTAATTAATTAGCTAGATCGTAGTTATGAAGTCCAGCTATTAAGTTCGCTCTTAATCCGAATCTCTTACCACGATTTCGATAAGGGTAAGAGAGGACTTTAAAGATTTTTAGTCTTCTATTAATATGTTCGACCGTGATTCTTAATCGATTTAGTTGTCGATTATATTTTTTCTCTTCTTTGCTTAACTTTTTCCCTTTCTTTTTCTTGATCGGGGTTTGACTTAATTGATGAATTTTAGCTATTCCTTGATATCCTTTATCGGCAATTACTTTGATTAAATTTCCAAATTTAACCCCACTATTTTTAAATAGTTTAAAATCATGCGTTTTCCCTTTTCCGTTGACTAAACACACAATTTGACCAGTTTTTTGTTGAATTACTAATTGTGTTTTTAAAGTGTGTTCTCTTTGTTTTCCACTATAAAACTGTTTTTGTCGTTTTTTGGGTCTCTCAATTTGACTTTCCATTACATCCATGACTACCAGTTCTTCATCTGAATAACTTTGCCACAATTCTTTTTTCCCAGGAAGTCGGAACTGGCGAGATTTTATTAATATGTTTTCAATTTTATGGACAATACGGCAGACAGACGACTCAGATATTTTCCAATCTTTACTAATATGATAATAAGTCCTATATTCTCTCAGGTATTGAAGAGTCATTAAAATTTGGTCTTCAATAATTAATTTTGGCTTACGACCTGGTTTCTTTTTTTCTTTGTCTTTAGCTTTGATAGTGCGAACCATCAAGCTAAAAGTTTTTTTTAACCCCCGTTAAACGCTTAAATTCAGTTTGCTTTAACTTTTTGGCTTGCCAATATTTCATAGTTAAATCAATTTTCTTGGGTGAGTAATTGTCTTTAATAATTATACAACGATTCTGGTTTTAAAACTTAATTGATTTTCGGGGATTAGGTGGTGCGGCAGCACTCGCGCAGCGAGACCGCTAATATTCCACAGCGATCGCCAATCTGACAGTTATTCGGGAAAACTCAAAAAATGAGTAATCTTCCATCATATCATGAAAAACTTTTGCAAGAGGTCTATTGTAGATTGAAGATTGCAGATTGCAGATTGTGTGGAGACAAGCCCTTGGTTGTTAACATAGGTAAATCAAAATCATTAAATACAAACTCCTACGCTTCAGATGGGAGTCAATCTCCAATCTACCCTCTGCAATCGGCAATCCCTTGACTTCAGCGGTTAGATTTTTCTTAGGCAAGGCTTCCACTAAGCGAATTACCCGTAAAGCAAAAGCTTTTGTTCTCGCCTTAAATGTTTCTTTATCCATAAAATCTCAACTTAATCAAGGTTTGCACTTTAATCCTCTTCTACTGAACAATCTGCAATCTGCAATCTCCCCTCTCCAATCCCATAGGTTCAATTGTACAGGATCAAAGTGAATTATGATCTCATACACGTCTCAATACTGCATTATTCCTGGCTTCCTGGTTTAACCCAAGTAATAGTTATGAGTATTTTTACTTGTGTAATATAACTCTCACTTATGTTTGATGGGGAACCAGCGATCTCCTCTGATCTCGAATTCTTGAAAGATATTTTCATTTTTGCCACTGGGTTTTCTTTGACCCTTCCGCCAACGATTAACGGTTGTATTGCTAACGCCTCGCCCCATAGCACTTAGTTTTTCAGATAGTTGGCCGTCATTTAGTCCTTTTTCTTCCTCATCACTGGAGAGATTTGATGATAATTGCCCTACAAGTTCTTGAAAGCTGTCCTTAAGCTCGTTTATCTCTTTTTCCAGGGCTATCCAATGTTTTGATTGTGGAATCTTCTCTTCTAACTTACTATCTAAATTGTCATATAATTTATCATCTAAGGTTGCTTCTAGTTTTTCTAGCCTATCTAATATCTTAGATGTTTCATCTAAGGTTAAACTCTCAGTCGGTTCCAATAGGCTCAATAGCAAGCGTTTAGCGATTAAATTGGCAGATTCATCCTCTGATAATGCTTGATTTTTCAGTGTTTCAAAGGTTGATTGGGGAATTGAGAAAGTTACAATGGGCATAGCTCATAACCATATAAATATCATATAATCTAATACTATAAATTATAACCATCTAATCTAAACTATCATCTAATCTAAACTATCATCTAAAAATCATCTAATTTGAAGTATAATCTGACTTAACTAAGAACGTAAAAGATTAAGAAAAGAAGGGAATTAGTCTTAGAAAGAGCAATTACTGATATTAAAGA
>JBFRWO010000239.1:0-5079 GCA_051439625.1 Crocosphaera sp.
ATTTCTACTTTAGGGAATTTTAGGAGATAGCGAGTAAAGATTACAAATTTATAAGAGTTTGAAGATTGTTCTATAATAACAGTATGATAAATTCTTCTAGAATTTTTTTCGACAAAAGCCAAAGGTAATAAACTATTCAAAGGGACTTTAGCTCGTTGTAAAACAGTATTGGTTCTGAGATCAAAGATAAATCCTGAACTGTTATATTCTGTCTCTACTTTATCGAATAGATAATTTTTTACATAAGATTGAATCTGAATAATTGGTTTATCTCTTCCCGTCCCAGGAACTCTAATTTTTAGGGTTTTAGGATAGTTAGTGAGATTACTGGTATAAAAGGCAATTAATTCAAAATTATTACTAATAGGTCGACCATCTAATATCCCTTCACAACGGTTATTATCTCGACGAATATAACGAATATCTCTTGGTCTACCTGTGGGACAAGCATTAGCAGTTAAACTTGTCATGTTTAAAAGATAAAGACTAATAAAGAAGGGAAATAAACCAGATAAAAGTAATTTTTTCTTTTTCATAATTATTAGAGAGTATTCAAGTTACACATTTCCGTAGGGGTTAACGGCCGTTCACATCTACCATATAAACTTATGTAGTCTAAGTTGATAAAAATGGTATTACAAACTTTCATTTTTTAATGATAGTTCATCTAATAAATTTCTCCCAGTATCCTAGTATCCCAGTGTCCCCATAAAAATATTAACTCCGAACTCCTAACTCCTAATTCCGAACTCCTTTCAATATTCCCCATTCCTGTAATTTTTTCATTACAATTTCAATGGGATAAGCTAACCCTACATCCTGAGTTGAACGCGGATCTGCTATAAAAATTTCGTTGTCTCGATCCTTAACAAATGTAGGATCATCCTTAAGTCTAATACGCACCATCATAGCAATAACTTCACCGGCTGCATTGAGAACTGGTCCGCCAGAGCTACCTTCAGCAACTGAAGCATCTAAACCAATATAAGGAGCATTTGGATCATAGCTCATCACATATCCTAGATCGGTTGACCAAGGATTATCGTTATAAGGATGACCAATAATGGTAATTTCTAGATTTCGTTGTATCCAACCTGATTTAATAGCTAAAGGTTCAATATCATTGGGAATTCCTGTAACTTTGACAACCGCTAAATCTAAGTCTTCTCGACTGTCTGTTATCTTCTCAACTGTAGCTTTATAACGATGTCTTTGGATATCATCAAGTGTGCTGAAAAATTCAACTTCAATGGTGTCACTGGGACTTTTACTTTTATTGTCGCTGATAACATGACGATTAGTAACAATCAAGACTGTATTTCCCTGTCGTTGAATCACCCAACCTGTACCAATACTAGCCCCCTCGGAGGTAGTAGCAATAATTCTCGCAGTGGAACGTAATTTTTTTACTAGGGGTTCTTGGGTTTCTGTGGGGAGGTAATCTCGATCATCGATATTAGGAAGGGGAGGATTACTCTTGATGGCTAAGAGACGTTCGGCTTCTTTTAGGTTATTTTGAGCCAAAACATAGTTAGGGTAAAGTTCTATGGCTTTTTTATAGGCTGCGATCGCTTCTTCTAATTTTCCTTGCTTATATAGGGCGAAACCCATGTTGTTGTAAGCCGCAGGAAAGTTAGGGTAAATGTCTAGGAGTTTTTTATAGGCTGAGATCGCTTCTTCCAATTTCCCTTGCTTTTCTAGAGCCATACCCATGTTGTTGTAAGCTGAAGCATTGTTAGGGTCAAGTTCTATGGCTTTTTTATAGGCTGCGATCGCTTCTTCCAATTTCCCTTGCTTATATAGGGAGGCACCCATGATGACGTAAGCCGAAGCAAAGTTAGGGTCTAGGTCTATGGCTTTTTTACTGGCTATTATCGCTTCTTCCAATTTCCCCTGCTTATGTAGCATTTTACCCATGTTGTAGTAAGCCGAAGCAAAGTTAGGGTCAAGTTCTATGGCTTTTTTATAGGCTGTGATCGCTTCTTCCAATTTCCCTTGCTTATATAAACTATTGCCCATGTTGTTGTAAGCTGAAGCATTGTTAGGGTAAAGTTCTATGGCTTTTTTATAGGCTGAGATCGCTTCTTCTAATTTTCCTTGGTTTTCTAGGGCCATACCCATGTTGTTGTAAGCTGAAGCATCGTTAGGGTAAAGTTCTATGGCTTTTTTATAGGCTGCAATCGCTTCTTCTAATTTTCCTTGCTTATATAGACTATTACCCATGTTGTAGTAAGCTGAAGCATTGTTAGGGTAAAGTTCTACGGCTTTTTTATAGGCTGCGATCGCTTCTTCCAATTTCCCTTCCTCATATAGGGCATTACCCAAGTTGTAGTAAGCATCAGCATCATTAGGGTCAAGTTCTATAACTTTTTTATAGACGGTGATCGCTTCATCATATTTCCCTTGATCAGATAGGGCCATACCCAAGTTGTAGTAAGTATCAGCATCATTAGGGTCAAGTTCTATAACTTTTTTATAGGCGGCGATTGCTTCATCATATTTCCCTTGATCAGATAGAGCAATACCCAAGTTGTAGTAAGCATCAGCATCATTAGGGTCAAGTTCTATAACTTGTCGAAAAATCCTTTCTGCTTCCCTGTATCGACCTTCATTCTGGGCTTGATTACCTTGTCGAAATAACTGATCAATGGTTTGTGTCATCCCCACGTAGGGAGTTGCTACGAGGGAGACAGTTAGGACAATAGGAAAGAGAGGACGGAACATGAAATTTATAGTAATAACAAGTAATCAAGGATTGAATGAATTTTTCGTCACCCTAGAGAAATTTTAGCGTTTTTCTTTGTTTCTCAGTCAGCACTGATCACTGCTCATATCCAGTAATTAAAACTATTCCATTTCAGGAACAGTTTATAACTGTTGCGCTTTAGTAAGAGTCAATTTTTTGTAGGAATAAAATGGCGATCGCACTGTTGGTAAATGAGTAAGAATTACTGTTGCGCTTTAGTAAGAGTTGATTTTTTACAGGCAATACTAAGGGAACTTGGCCATCTAGACTGATAAAATGGAATAGAAATAATAGGAGTATAATAAGTGGCCGTTAAAATTGGTTTACTGGGTTTGGGAACGGTGGGAACGGGAACAGCACAAATTTTACTCGACCCCACAGGTAGAAACCCCCTGTTAGAAGAAATTACCATTGCTAAAGTGGGGGTACGATCGCCCGATAAACCCCGTCAGGTGGAATTAGGCGAAGGGGTGATCACTACCGACTTAGAAAGTATTGTTAAAGATCCTGAAATTGCGATCGTTGTGGAATTATTGGGGGGACTCGAACCTGCCCGATCGCTTATTTTAGAAGCCATTGCCAACAAAAAGCACGTCGTGACGGCAAATAAAGCGGTAATTGCTCGTTATGGTGATGAAATCTACCAAGCAGCAAACGAAGCAGGAGTTTATGTTCTCTTAGAAGCTGCGGTGGGTGGTGGTATTCCCATCATTAAACCCCTAAAACAGTCATTAGGGGCGAATCGTATCACCAGTATTATTGGTATTATCAACGGCACCACCAACTATATTTTGACCAAAATGACCTCAGACGGGGCAGACTTTGGGGAAGTATTAACCGAAGCGCAACAATTAGGTTATGCTGAAGCCGATCCCACTGCCGATGTAGATGGGTTAGATGCTGCGGATAAAATCGCTATTTTAGCCTCTTTAGGGTTCGCAGGAAGGGTTAAAAGAGAAGATATCTACTGTGAGGGTATTCGTGAAATTAGTGCGGCCGATATTACCTACGCCGATCAACTGGGTTTTGTTATTAAATTATTAGCGATCGCTCAAGGAACAGAAGGAGAAAACTCGCAACAACTAGAATTAAGAGTCCATCCCACCTTAGTACCGAAAAATCATCCCCTAGCCAGTATTAACGGGGTTTATAACGCTGTTTTGGTAGAAGGAAAACCCCTGGGACAAGTGATGTTTTTTGGACCTGGTGCCGGTGCGGGACCGACTGCCAGCGCGGTGGTTTCCGATATTATGAATATTGTAGCTATTCTCAATAGTAGTGGTACAAATACAAATCTTGATCCCTTATTAAGTTGTGTTCATCAGCATTTTTGTCAAATTACTCCAATAGAAGCCATTAATACCCGTTTTTATGCCCGTTTCCTCACCAAAGATTTACCCGGGGTAATCGGTTATTTAGGGACAACCTTTGGTGATCATCAAGTAAGTTTAGAATCAGTAGTACAAATTGGCTTCCAAGAGGAACTTGCTGAGATTGTGGTCGTCACTCACTATGTCCGTGAAGGAAATTTCCGCACTGCTTTAGATGAAATTCGTAATCTAGAAGCTATCGATAGCATTCCCAGTATTGTCAGGGTTTTGTAGAACAGTGAACAGTTAGCAGTGAAGAGTGAACAGTTAGCAGTGAGCAGTGAGCAAACTAGATTAAACCATAATGCAGTTCGGAGAAAGTGCAATTTTTCTCTGAGGTTTTTATATTGGAGAAAAAGTGGTTTGCGAGAAAGATTTATTGTTGCTTTTTTTTGTCTAATCTCCTGGTTTTCTCCTTCATCTGCCATCGCTCAACCAGACTTATCTGAACTCTGTCCAAGGCCAGTTTTATCCCGTTTACAACGTCATCGGGTTATTTCAGGGGAAACGCTCGAAACTATTGCGCAACAGTATAATTTAATCCCTCAAACTTTGATCGGTGTTAACCCTGGTTTAGAAGGGGGACAAGTTCAAGTGGGACAGGAAATTTTAATTCCTCCTTTCAATGGGATTTCAATTACAGTTCCGAATGGGGCAACATGGCAAGACTTAGCCACTGCTTATGGTGTTCGTGCCGATGTTTTGTTTGAGATTAATGGTTGTGTGGAAACCCCAAAAGTGGTCTTTATTCCTGGAGTTAATTGGCAACCTGGGAAAAGTCCTTCTCAGGATAATTATACTGGGTTGAGGGGTTATCCTTTGCCAGCGATCGCACAAGTTGGTTTAAGTTATGGATGGCACGTTGAACCTAATACTGGAGAGTCTTTTTTTCATGGGGGAATAGACATTTTAGCTGAAGTGGGAACCCCTGTGTTAGCAGCAGACTCAGGAAAAGTGGTTTAT
>JBFRWO010000240.1:0-16185 GCA_051439625.1 Crocosphaera sp.
AAATTTTTTAACCAATCTAGTTTTTCTGAAGGTAGAAAATCTTTCTCCTCCTTAGTTATATCTTCCTGATTTGCATCCGTACTTTTAATACTACCAATAATTTTACCGTTTAACTCTGCTACTTCTGTCTGAATATAAGATAGGTTTCCTGTCTCTTTTTTAACTTCCAAAGCTACTAAATTTTCTAAAGAAATATCTTTCACAAAATCTTCCAATAAAAACTCAAAAATACCACCTCCTGCTAAGATAGCAAGTTTAGCAACTTCTAAAGCATCATCAGGATAAGCAGGCCGAAAAATAACATTATCCATATTAACCTCCAAGGAACATTTCTGATAGAGTAACTGTTCGATAACCTCTTTTTTTGATCTCAGGAAGAATCTTTTTTAAGGTTATATTTGTTCTTTCTCCCCAGTCTCCAGACTTACCGTCTCTACTACTATCATGTAAGACAATAATAGCACCAGGACGTAAATTTGCTAAGATGTGATAACTAGCAAATTCAGAAGAAGGAATATTAGTATCATAGGGAAAAATTGATCCTAAAGCTGTTTGATAACTATATTTTTTGACTGTTTCTAACATTTGTGAATTATACCAACCTCCCCCAGGACGAAACCAAGTTACTTTTGATAATTCATCTAACAAAAATTGATTTAAAACTTCATCAGTGGTCAAAAATTCTTCTTCAAATTTTTCTTTTGATAAAAAAATACTTTTCTCATCTTTAACCATATGATTACCAATTTCATGACCATTATTTATCATATTTTGAACAATAGTTTCATTATTTTCTATTCTTTCACTAATGAGAAAAAAAGTTGCCTTAGTATCATTTTCTTCCAAAGTTTCTAATATTTTTGGTGTTGTTATACTATTGGGTCCATCATCAATAGTAATAGCAACAATTTTTTCGGTGGTTTCAGAAAAATAATAAACCCCAGGAGCAACTTTAACTATTATGCTTAGTAACCATCTCGGTTGATAAAATAGGATACTCAAAATTAATAATAAAGCGATTATTGACGAAAAAAAGACCAACCAAAACTTACTAAAAATCATAATCTTATTATCCAATTTCATTAAAATTCAGGGATTTTTTATAACAATTATGTAGGTACTTAATAATATTAAGCACCTACCAACATATAGCAATCAGTAATTATATCTGAGAAGAGACAATATATCAGGACGTAATAGTATGATGAACCTACGAATCAATCCTTATAGAAGTTTAACAATGTTAAACCCAGAAAGATAATTTTCTCACAACTGAAATCCTATTTCTATATAACCGATCAACTATCAACTAATTCCTCATTAAACTCGTTAACAGTACGTCGTTTTAACTCCACAGACTCAGAACGAGGTAAAAGGTCAAAAACCTCCCTTAAAACATCATCAACCGCCTCATATTTCACCTGTCCTTGACCATCAAAAATTTTGTTACCCTCAGCATCAAGAATCACCGTTTGCGGAATAATATCCTGATAATAATAACCAGCTTCTTCCTGATTATAAGTATCTTTTGCAGGAATACTATCAACACTAATAGGAATAATATTAGCTGCGCGACCATAAAATTCTTGAATACGAGAAACCACGATCGCAAACTGTTTACAATCTCGACTATCATCCAAATAATAAACAAGCACCGTCGGCATTTCCCGATCTAAAGAATCTTTTAAAGACAATTTAGCCGGCACTAAAGAACCATTACCAGCATAAACAACAAAAATGTTACCATCGAGACGATCATCATCGATATTAGCTGTGGCAGGAGAAATATTCCAACAGTTAAAACTGATCACTAAAGATAATAAACCAATCAAACAAACTTTAATCAATAGCTTTGGCAACCTTTGCCATTTCATTGTTCCCTGTTGCCCAATAAAATTCAATAATCTCATAACAATGTAGAAACCTTTCGGTAAGTTTGGTTAAAATAAGTCCACAAGGAACGATAAAAATGATCCTGTGACTGAGCAGCACACTACCCAACAATCAACACCAGGGAAAACTCCCCTTCAGATGCCGTTTGCTAATAGCCATTATGCTATTTTAGGACTCCATCCGTCCGCTTCGGTCATCGAAATACGTCGCGCCTATCGAGAATTAAGCAAACGTTATCACCCTGATACTACAGAATTACCCTCGGCTCTGGCAACAACTAAATTTCAGCGTCTTAACGAAGCTTATGGCATACTCAGTAATCCTCAGAGCAGATCCCTGTATGATCTAAAAATAGGTTATTCTCGTTGGAATGTGATCCAAGATCCCTCAGAAGCAAAAAAAGACCCGAAAACAGGACAATGGTCCACTTCTGCTTATTTGGATGCCAGCGATCGCCCATTATCTGGTGGAGAATTATTTGCCCTTTTTATTTTAGGATTAACCTTAATCGGTTGCTTGGTTTTAGCCATTTTTATTGCTATTCTAAGAGGCGATGAAGTGATACCCAATACCGCCTTACCTCAAGACTATGCTTCAGCAGCCCTTATTTTTGTCTCTGAGGCACGTAATACCACTCAAACCTTATTAACCTCATTATGACCCTTCCTGCCTCTGATACCCCCTTATATAATCATCCTCTCCCCATCCTTGAACAATGGCTGTCTGGTTTAGGGTGTCAACAAGACCAACAAAACTTAAACTGTTGGACTGTGACGAAACCTAACTGGAAAGCACAACTTAGCTTAGATGTGGAAGAAATTATTGTTTGTTATCTTAAAGCAGGGGCCGATGGTTCTGATATCACACGAGCTTTTAAGTATTCTCTATCCCGTGAGGACGTGGAAGCTGCTGTTTTTAGCGGACCTTAGTTTTGAACGATTTGCTAATAAAATAAATATATGAGGGCTACTTCCCCAGATCGGGAAAGCAACCCTCGCTCTAAATAATACATTTTTACTGTTCTGGTTAGCGTTGCTCAGTTAGAGGCTAAGCGACGCTATTTTTTGTCTGTTAAAACAAGGATGAGGATAACAATTATTCTTCATCTTCATCTGGAGCACCCACCTGCTTGAGATGGATATGTTTACGGCCTAGAGTAATCTCAAATTCATCTCCAGATTGCAGACCCATTTTTTTGGTATAAGCCGAGCCAATCAAAAGATTACCATTAGATTGCACACTAATCTTGTAACTAGCTGAACGGCCACCTCTTCCTTGTCCTTCGGCGCTACTATCAAGCTCAATACCCTCAGCATCTATTAAAGCATTAAGAAACTTCATCATATTAACGCGCTCTACACCATTTTTTGTTGTGGTGTAATAGCCACATGCTCTTGCTTTTTCTTCTTTGCTGAGGTCACCTAGCTCTTTGACTTTCTCTACTAATGCGGTTCCGGTTAGGGCTTCTTGTGTCATTAACTTCAACAGTAACTTTTTAAGTGGATAATAGGATTGACAGAATGGTAACTAACTAAGAGAGTAGTAAAAATCAAAAAAATGATCAAGTTACTAACTGTCTCTATAATTATTTTACACACAATTTGCAAAATTTATCTACCATTCCACAAGATCAATAATAATTCATTGTTCCCAATATTTCGACCCTAATGCCCAACAAATTTACATAAGTTTGACTTTGCTCCCTTTTCTCTTTAGAAAAATGTTATAAATTCAACAGCAATCTATCATCGTCCTCTGATAATAACCCGAAAATATTGAGGATAATCAAGCAAATGAAACTAACAACTCGCAGTCATTATAGCGTTAAAGCCTTACTGGATCTAAGTTTACAGCCGAACTACGGACCAACATCAGTAAAAGCGATCGCCAAGCGACAAGATTTACCCGCACCCTACTTAGAAAAATTACTGATTGAAATGCGTCGTAGTGGCCTAGTTAATTCTCTCAGAGGATCGCGAGGTGGCTATCAATTAGCACGTCAACCTAGTCAAATTTCTTTGGGGCAAATATTAGACGCAGTTGGGGAGACAATTGAGCCATTGCCCCACTATAATCCCGATCTTGAGCAAGTAGAAGATTGGGTAACCTTTAGTCTTTGGAAACGACTCCATCAGAAGCTCAAAGAAGCCCTTTATAAGATAACTTTAGCGGATCTTTACTACGATGCCCGTAGTTGGAAAGCTTCCCTTGGAGAAGCCGTCAGTTTTATTGTCTAAGGAAACAATTCTTATGGTAAATTCACCCTCTTCTGTTGTGCTTCGTGGAGGCTGTCATTGCGGTGCAGTGCGCTTTGAGGTCATTATTGAACAATGGGAAGCTATTGATTGTAACTGTTCTATTTGTCGCAAAAAAGGCTTTATTCATCTATTGGTTCCTCCCGAAAACTTTACCTTAATTAAAGGAGAACAATTCCTCACGACTTACACATTTAATACCCACATAGCACAACATACTTTCTGTTCGATTTGTGGTATCCATTCCTTTTATCGTCCCCGTTCCCATCCAGGCTGGTTTGATATTAATGTCAACTGTCTTGATGATGTTACCTTGTCCGACTTTGAAATTAAGCCCTTTGATGGGCAAAACTGGGAAAAAAATGTTGCAAAAATTCAACAATCCCCTGGTAATAATTAAGGATAACTCAACTGAGGATAAAGACCTAATTTGGATACAAATGCTACCATAATTGTTCTCATTTTTGCTGCCATTCTTGACTATCTTATAGCAGATCCTTGGGGGTGGTTGCACCCTGTACAAGTGATGGGTTGGCTGATCTCAAGCTATTCTAACTTTGTACTTTCTACTTGTCAGGGAAAAAGACAACAGCGTTTTGCTGGAGTTATTTTAGGATTAGGCTTAATTATTAGCAGTGGAATGATGGCATGGAGTCTCCATTTCCTTAGAGATCATCTCTATCCCTGGATAGGAATTTTTCTAGAAATTATTCTCTTAGCCAGTTGTTTTGCAGGACGTAGTTTAAGATTAGCAGCCCTTGATGTCTTGACCCCATTAAAGGAGGGAAATATTGACCTGGCCAGAAGTAAACTCGGTCAATATGTGGGCCGTGATACAGCCAATCTCTCCTCCGAAGAAATCTGGCGCGCTATCCTAGAAACGGTGTCAGAAAATGCCATTGATGGGGTCACAACCCCTTTATTTTATGCGATCGCAGGAGCCTTTTTTCCTGGAGTCGGTCCGGTTACTTTAGCCTTAGCTTATAAAGCAGCCAGTACCCTTGATTCGATGGTAGGTTATCGACAAGAACCCTTTACCGATCTAGGCTGGTTTAGTGCAAAATTTGAAGATATTTTAACTTGGATTCCTTGTCGTCTCACTGTTCTAACCTTGGCTATCCTATCAGGAAAACCTATCCTTGTTTTATCTATTTGTCGTCGAGATGGCCCTAAAGATCCTAGTCCCAACTCAGGATGGAGTGAATGTATTTACGCTGCTATTTTAGGGGTTCAATTAGGCGGGAAAAATACTTATCAGGGCGTGATTAAAGAAAAACCATTATTAGGAGATCCACTCAATCCTATTACCCCCCAAACCATCGAAAACGCTTTAAACTTAACCATAACTTGCTGTTTACTCTGGCTAGGATTAGGGATTGGTGGATTATGGTTATTGTCTTTAACAAGGTAACCAGTCGATAACTGATAACTGAGTTTAAGAAGGATTCAACCACTCTCCAAGAATGCCTAATTGATGTTTAGTTTCATCCATAGGTCGTTGTAATGGTTTCAAAGCATTTTCGTACAGATCGAGACGAACTTGTAATTGAGCTACTTCAATTTGTGCTTGCTGCCAGTTTTCTCTTTCTGCTTCCAATTGTTTCGTCTTTTGAGACTGTTCTGTATCCAGTTGTTTAATCATAGTCTGGATTTCTTCAACGCTATTGTGTAGATGCTGAATTTCCGTTTCTAAGGTTTGCTGTTCCTGGATAGTCTTATTTTCCCATGTTTTGAATTGAACAAGTATGGGGTCTAAATTAATACTTGGTGTTTGTTCATCAAAGTCCATCACTCCTTGACGACGACGTAAAACCCGTAGATGTTGTAGTAAAACTTCTTGTCTTTCTTTAAGATTACGTCTTTGACCAACCAAAGTTTCATCTAAAAATTCTTTTCTTTCCTGTTCTTCAGCCAGTTCGTTTTCTAGGTCTAAACGATCAAAATCACCAGCCTCAGCTAACTTATCTCGTAGTTCTTGAACCGTCTGACATTGCAGGGTCAATTCTTCTTCTTGATCATTGACAAAACGCACCAATTTCTCTAAATCTTCTTGTAAACTTTTCACCTTTTTTTCTAATTCTCCCAAGGGCATATTTTCCAGGGACACCAGATCGATTTTCCCTTCTGAGCCAATATCGCTAGTCCCGTTAGCAACTTGTTCTAAGGTGTGTTGTAAGTCTTGAATAACCTGTAAATTATCGTTAACCTTTTTTAAGCGGTCTTGTTTATTGCTAAGAATATTTTGTTGAACGCCACATTGAATTTTCGCTTTTTCAAGAGAAATTTGGGTTTCTTCTAAAGCCTGAAAACGGTTTTCAAGAATTTCTCCTTGTTGTTGTACTTCTCTGTTTTGGTGTTGTACTTGTGCTTTAAGGCTATCCCACTCTTGCCAAAACGGCTGGAAAATTGCTTGCTGTTCTTCCAACGCTTTTAGGGCTGCGGAAAAGGGTTTTTCTAAAGAGTCTAGCCCCTGAGAACTCTCAGAAATACGAATCACAAGTTGTTGAATTTTTTCCCCTTCCACCCCAGGTAATTCTAAGATCGGACCAAAACAACGCTGAAAATCCTCTAATTGTTGTTGAGTTTGATCAACTCGATCCCAAGCTGAATCAGCTTCCTGACGACGGCGTTCGATTTGAGAAAGCTCCTTTTCCACCTCCTCTAACTGTTCAAGACGAGCTTCCATTTCCGCTTCACGTCTGCCCAGTTCTTGACTTTGATAGGTGAGAGATTGTTTCCACTGTTCTATCTCTTCTTGTTGGGTTTTTAGCTTTTCGGAAAGCCTCGATAACTTTTGTAACTGTCTCACTAATTCCGGGGCCGCCGCTTCGGGTTCTCCCTGAATTTGACGATTATTGCCCAGATTCACCATCAAGAGAGTTCCTTCCCCCATCTGATCAAATTCGTCAAGGGCGATGACTTCTTCACCAGGAACAGGACTCCAGGTTTGATCGTTATGTTGACAAGCTAAGAGTTTAATCTCTGTCCGAGAACCACCAATAAAACTTCTTGTTTGTTTTTTGACTTCTGCAAGATATAGCACTAGCCACAATCCTCTCGATATTGCTGTTGTCTAGATTATTAACATGGGGATAATGTCGAGGTAGTAATGCAATATTCAACAGTGTTAGTCCCCGTGATCACAAAATCGCCTCTCTGGCATTACCTGAACCTATTATTGTCACATATCCACACAACTTGATTAAAGAACTTATAAAAATGTTTACTATTTTGACATACAAATTAGGGGATTAAGTCCCTTCGTTTGCGGCTTAAAGTCTAAACAACTAAGCTATAATTAAACCCTATAATTGTATCACAGATACACTGGCTTGAAACCCCATTTGCTCAACTACCAGCCGTTGAAAGGCTCCGAGGCAGGACATCGGTATAGATAGGGATTTTAACCCGCATCTAACATAAGACTACCCAATTCGTGTAAATCATTATGCAGGGAACTTTAAATGAAATTGATATACGTAGCATCCTGCAATTGATCAAACTAGGACAACGAACAGGAGAGCTTTTGATCGAAGCAGATCAAACATCACTAGGGGAACCATCGCTATTATACTCATCACCAACTGGGAAGATTGACTCCCCCGGAATATTTTGGTTAGTTTTTTTCGTCAATGGGGAAATCGTTTATGCTACCCACAGTCAAAATAGAGGGTGTCGTCGGCTGCGAGACTATTTATTTCGTTATCAGGTGGATATTGTTCCAGAAGAACTAGAAAAAATACAGAGAATCAGTCATAACGAAATTGAATATGCGTATTTATGGCAATTAATTAAACAAAATCGCTTAACTCCAGATCAAGGAAAAAGTATCATACAACAAATGGTAAGAGAAACCCTCTTTGACTTACTTAGTTTAAGACAAGGAGCATTTGTCTTTGAAATGGGTTTAGCCTTAGATCCACTTTTAATCAGTATAGAAATTGAGCCATTAGTTAGGGAAATGATGCAAGAGGTGCAACAGTGGAAACAATTACATCCTTACTTTAAGAGTCCCCAACAAGCATTAACTATTGCCGCACCACAAGAATTACAAAATAGCTTACCGCAAAAAGCTTATGAACAATTATTGCACTGGGCTGATGGTAAAACTTCCCTGAGACGGCTTTCCCGTCGCTTACAAAGGAATTTAGGAGCCCTGGCACGGGGACTTTATCCTTATGTGGAAAGAGGATGGTTACACCCAGTCATGACCATATCCCCCTCAATATCTAAAACAAAAAAACCATCAACAGAAGCCAAAAGTAGAAATAGCCCTCACGTAGTCTGTATCGATGACGATCTCTCCGTTAGCAAAACAGTAGAGAGTATTTTAAAGAAAAACGGTTATCAAATCTCCCTAATTACCGATCCTCTTCCAGGTTTAAGTCTGATCTTTGAACTAAAACCCGATGTCATTCTCTGTGACATTGCCATGCCAAAATTAGATGGCTATGAGATTTGTGCCATGCTCCGACACTCAAAAGCGTTCAAATATACACCAATCATGATGCTTACAGGAAAAGAAGGCTTTATTGATCGCATTAGAGCGCGTATGGTAGGAGCAACGGACTATCTCACCAAACCCTTCGGAGAACAAGAGTTATTGTTATTGATTGAAAAATATGTCACACCAAAAATGAGAAGTCGCTCTCACTAGAGAACCAAAAAAATTTCTCTGTTTGTCTTGTTGTTTTCTCAGAAAATTTGGGCAAATTAAGTATGTACACTTGGGGAAAAGAAGTGTTTTTTCAACCCTGTCCATCCCGACGGAGTCTTATCAGTCCCCAACAATTCGGTTGAGTTTAAAGATTTTAGTTTCTCATTTATTCATGATTACTAAACAATCATCTATCAGCCAGAAAGTGAGTGATTTATCTAAATCCCCAGTCTATAGAGAAAACATTATGAGAGCAGTTTTACTGGTAGAAGATAGTCCAGCACAACAAGAAATGATTGCCAACATTCTCAAAAAGAATGGTTGGAAAGTCAAGATCGCAGAGGACGGGATTAAAGCCCTCAAAGAGATTGAAGAATCGAGTCCGGACATAATTGTCTTAGATATCGTCATGCCCAAGATGAATGGCTATGAAGTCTGTCGTCGTATTAAAACCAATCCCAGTACCCAAAATGTTCCTATTGTCATGTGTTCTTCTAAAGGAGAAGAATTTGATCGTTATTGGGGTATGAAACAAGGGGCAGATGCCTACATCGCTAAACCCTTTGAAGATGTTGAACTGATTGGCACAATTCAACAACTGCTACGGTAATAAACCCACTCTTATTGATAACATTGAACAAACTATGGTTGGGAATTTAGATTTAGATTTCGATCAAGACAAGCAGCAGGATATTTCCCCTGAACTTCAGGAATTAAAAACCCCTGAAGGCGAGCTATATTTACGGTTTCATCTGCCTTCAAAAGAAGAATTTGCCCTTCCGGCTATTGCCATTCGCGAAGTAATGCAGCAAAGTCCAGAACGTATCACCCCCATTCCTAACGCCTCTCCCTTACTCTTAGGAACTCTCAATTTGAGGGGACAAGTTATTTGGGTAGCGGACTTGGGACAATTTTTAGGCAACACTGTTCCTTTACGAACCGATAGCCCTGAAATTCCTGTTATTGCTGTAGAAGAACAAGACACCCTTTTAGGTTTAGCCATTGATCAGTTAGGTGATATGGAGTGGCTTGATATTGAACAATTACAAGCCCCCAATAATGTTGCCGATCACATTGCTCCCTATGTTCAAGGAGAATGGGTAGACCAAGACAATGGCAATCAAGTTTTAAGACTACTAGACCAAATTGCAATTTTACGCTCAGCCCGATGGGCGACATAAACGAATCATCTGAGGCAGAGATTCATTTATATAGAAATACCTAATTGATAACCCTTAACTTAAAACCCATAACTGACCATATTTAACCCATAGGAGAAAGGCAATGACATCAGGGACTGACTACGCAAAATTGTATAATGAAGCCTATGCTGCTTACGGACAGGGAAACTTTGAACAGGCCGCGACCCTTATGGAACCAATGGTCGAGGCTTTCCCGGAAGATCCTGATGTTTTGTTATTACGGGGTCATATTTATTTCAGTTTAGGAAGATACGAAACTGCTTGTCAGCAATATCAATTGGTCGTTAGTCGTAGCGATCGCCCCGATTTAGTAGACTGTGCTAACCAAGGATTGATACAAGCACAACAACTACTGGATAAGTCTGGGAATAATCATAACGGTAATAACCTGACTCAATCCTCTAATATCAGTTCTGGAGCCGTTGATACGGAAGAACAATGGTCGGAGTCAGAATCCTCATCAGATGATGATTGGGGATCTCAAGATTTTGATCTCGATGGACTAGACTGGGATAGTGCTATTTTTGATGACGAAGATTTAGGAGAACCCACCATTGGGCAACAAGGATCTCAAGGAAAACCTACAAAGAATAATCATCAGGAGCAAGAAGTAAGCGGCTTTCATAGCGAAGTTGATCCCTTTAGCACCCTCAGCGAGGTTAAGCCTTTTGATTCTCAAACGGATCTGGCTAACAGCGATGACTCCGACTCCAAAGACAATGATTGGTCCGATTTTGTTGACGAGGACTTTCCTGACTTTTCTTTTAGTGATGAACAAGGTTTAGAAACTGAAGCCAGTACCGGCTCAGCAATAGCATATGACGAAGATAATACCTTTGTTGTCTCCTCTAGTCTTAACCCTCCTTCTTTGGCCAACCGTGATAACACAACCTCTTCACCGGACTCTGCTAGTGACTGGTCTAATTATGCTGGTGAGGATACTCCCACTATTCACGCCAATCCCGAAATGATGACATCTGGCCAAATCGAAGAACATAAGCAAGTATTAAATGAGCTTGATTCCTTTCAAGATGAGGCTTTAGAGGATTTATCTAATTTTGATTTCACGGACATGAACGATCAGTTACCTGATTCTGGCCTCTTTAGCCAAGGGACAGAGAATCTGAGTGATGGTTTCGGGTTGCAAACTGGTGATCTCTTATCGGAACAAGAACCGAAAACGATTAATTGGGTCAAATCTGATGATGGGGGTAACACCTCTTTGTCTGATAGCAGTCTCAAAGTAAACAAACCAAAAGTAGAAACAGAACAAGGTTACTTCCGTTGGTTTATCAATGCTCCTCTGAAATCAAAACCCTGGATAGCCGCCGGTAGCACGGGAGTTGCTTCTTTTATGGCTATTTTTTTGGTTAGTGGTTTCGCTTGGTTAATGTCTCCTAAACCACAAACTACTGAGGTAAACGAAGAACGGCCGGCCACT
This sequence comes from Crocosphaera sp., assembly GCA_051439625.1. Lineage (GTDB taxonomy): Bacteria > Cyanobacteriota > Cyanobacteriia > Cyanobacteriales > Microcystaceae > Crocosphaera. The sequence goes on from JBFRWO010000240.1 coordinate 11,449, forward strand.
GAAGAAGTGAAACCATCGGAAGAGGGGGCGGAAGTTTCCTCGGAACCCAAAAAAGGTAATCCTCTGTTGTTACTGGCTTTAACAGGCGGTTTAGTCGGGTTTGGAGGGACTCTCCTTTTTGGCCTACTCAGTTCTTATCAATTAAAACGCACTATCGAGGATCTTCAGACCCAGTTCGATTCCATGTATGCTGGTGATTTCAATGTTAAGGCTACGGTTTACTCGGAAGATGAGTTAGGTCAGTTATCCCATAGTTTTAACCAACTTTCCCGTGTCATCCTCACTACCACCAAAGAGGCGCAACAACGGGCTGCGGAAATGGAACAAGCTAGAGAAGAACTGCAACGGCAGGTTATTCGCCTTCTGGACGATGTGGAAGGGGCTGCTAGAGGGGATTTAACTGTAGAAGCTGAAGTGACTGCCGACGTATTAGGGGCGGTAGCTGATGCCTTTAACTTGACTATTAATAATCTACGGGAAATTGTTGCCCAGGTGAAACGCACCGCTAAACAGGTTAATAAGAGTTCTACAGATAGTGAATTATTTGCTCGCAATAATTCCCGTGACGCGCTACGGATGGCGGAAGAATTAGCTGTTACTTTGAACTCGGTTCAGGTGATGACGGAATCTATCCAACGGGTGGCAGAAAATGCCCGTGAAGCGGAGGAAGTTGCTCATACCTCCTCGGTAACTGCTCTGAAAGGGGGTGAAGCGGTAGAACGAACTGTGGCTGGTATTCTACAAATTCGAGAAACTGTGTCTGAAACCACTCGTAAGGTAAAACGTTTAGCAGAAGCGTCCCAAGAAATTTCCAAAATTGTGGCTTTAATCTCTCAAATTGCTTCTAGAACCAATTTACTGGCTCTCAATGCTTCTATTCAAGCAGCTAGGGCGGGAGAAGCTGGACGAGGTTTCGCGATTGTAGCTGATGAAGTCCGTCAGTTGGCTGATCGTTCGGCAAAATCTTTGAAGGAAATTGAACAAATTGTACTGCAAATTCAAAGTGAAACTGGTTCGGTAATGACGGCGATGGAAGAGGGTATTCAACAGGTGATTGATGTAACTGATAGATCAGAACAAGCGAAACGTTCTCTAGAGGATATTATCGATGTTTCTAATCACATTAATACCTTAGTGCGCTCAATTACTGGGGATACGGTTCAACAACAGGAAAATTCTAAGGCTGTGAGTCAAGTTATGCAGTCGGTGGAATTAACTGCTCAAGAAACTTCCCAAGAATCTCAACGGGTGGCTGGTTCGTTACAAAATTTGGTGGGTATTTCTCGTGATTTACTGTCTTCTGTGGAACGTTTCCATATTGAAGAGGCTGAAAAAGCCAAAAAATCTTAAGTTGAGTTCGGAGTTCGGAGTTCGGAAAGTGGCTACGCTATGCTGTTACTGATAATTAAAATTGATTGCAATATAATTCACAAATAGCCTAAACTTTAGGTTGATATGTGTGTGTGGAGTGAAAAATTTATGAGTCGTGTTATCAGTAAGGTTCTATCCCCTGCTATGCAGTTTTGGTTACGTTCCCAAGTTGAGGATGTGGAAACCCTAGATATTTCTATTCAAGGCAGCGATCGCCAAATTTTGAAGGGTCATGTTTCTGGGGTTACTTTAAATGGTAATCAAGCTATTTATCAAGGTTTACATTTAGGAGAAGTTCAATTAAAAGGGGAAAATATTCGTATTAATATTGGTCAAGTTTTACGAGGCAAACCTCTACAATTATTGGAGACTATTCGGGTATCTGGAGCGGTAGCAATTAGTAATCAAAATCTACAAGCTTCTATTTCATCTGCTTTATTAGGAGAAGGGTTTAAAGGGTTACTGGAAACTTTATTAGAACATCAAGGAATCTCAGAACCCTCTCAATTATTAGAAAGTTATGATATTGATTGGCACGGAGCTTATTTAGATAATAATTATTTTATTTTACAAGGAAATTTAACTCATAATAGTGTTACTAATCCTTTAAATATTAAAGCAAAACTAACTTTAATTCCTCCACAAACATTACAATTATCCGAGGTTGAAATTCAGGGTATTCCTGATATAAATAATCACAATGTTAAAGAATTTTCAGTTGATTTAGGTTCAGATGTTTCTATTAATTCTTTTCAGTTAGATACAGATAAATTAGTCTGTGAAGGAGAGTTATTAATTCGCCCGTAATATCAGTTAGCAGTAAACAGTTAATTCAAGTAGGGTGGGTTAGACGGCTATAATTTAGGTTATAACAAGATTCATAATAATCCGTCGTAACCCACCAAAATCTAGTTTTTCGGTGTATTACGCTACGCTAATACACCCTACAATAGTATATTAACCTAACCCTAATAATTCAGCGATCGCAGGCAATAATTCATTACATCCTTCCACTAATTTTGTCGCATGGGGTAAGTTTTTTCCAATTCCAATTAAGGCATTTTTAGAAAGTTTTGCATATTTTTTCAACTTACTATCTTCTGGATTATTAGCTGCTTCTGCCAAAGTCTCAACAGCTTCTAATGCGTCTTTTTGGTTTTCATTATCAAGATTTTCCTCAGTTTCTATCAAAGTTTTTAATTGACTTAATAGCTCTTTTATGCTAGGAATTTTTTCATTTTTTTGATCAGGTAATTGTTCAATTAGGTTATTAATATTCCCTCTAATTTCTCGTAAATTTGCATTAGAATTCGTTAAAGTAACATCTCCACCTGCGGTAATATTTTGGCTATTGTCTGGACTGTTATTCATAGCTTTATTATCGATAATATTGGTTAATTTAGGTTGATTGGTTAAAGCTAGTTTAGCAATTTCTGTGATATCTTTAGTTAATTCTTTAATTTCTTGTTTATGTTCTTTTTCTGCTTCTAATAAAGCAGTTTGTTTAACTGCTTCTAATTTCGCTTCGTAAGCTTCATTAAATTGATGTTCAATGTTTCCTTTATCAGCATCTTTCGGAACTTCTACCGTAACCACCACATCTTTACCTTTCTTCTCAATACCTTGGATAGAATCATAAGTAATTTCGGGATTTTCTGCCATAATTTTTTGAAAGGCAATTTTAAAAGCTTCGGAATTAACCCCATTACGTAATAATAACTGTACTGTCTCCATGATTTTACTGTACAGTTGTTCAAAATCTCCTGGTTGAAACACTTTATCAGGATCGTGGGGATGTCTATCTCTATTGCCGTTTTTATCTGGTTTTTCTAACAAGAAAACATACTGACAATCTACATTATCTAAAATTGTAGTTTTATCAATATTCCAAGCTTCTAAACAAGCTCCTGTTAAATTACATCTGGTAAAATTTGTTTGTAATGCAGAAACTTCTGTTAAGTTTGCCCATTCTAAATTAGTGGCTCTTAATGATGCTTCACTGAGATCGCATTGTTTTAAATTTGCTTTATTTAAGTTAGCTCCATCCAAGTTTGCACCCCGTAAATCATCATTTTGATAGTTCTCTTTGTAGCCATCTCCTGTTATTAATAAGTCTCTGACACGGGGTTGCCTAAGAAGGGTTTTACCTGGACGAATACGATCTAATTTTTGGGTCTTTTTAAAACAAGTACGGATTAAAACAGCGTCTCGAAAGTCTGTACTTTTTAGTCTAGCTTTGGTGAAGTTAGCATCAGTTAAATTAGCACTTTTAAAGCTTGTGCCGCCGGTTGCAGCAAAAGCAACCGCAAAGTTTTTGATCCAAGCATCTCTAGGATCTCCTTTCATGGCACGATAAGCAATATAACAGGCAAATAGGGTTAACGCTACGGCTACGGCTACGGCTACGGCGAAGGCTACGGCGAAGGCTACGGCTCCGGCGAAGGCTCCGGCTACGGCGAAGGCTCCGGCTACGGCGAAGGCTCCGGCTCCGGCTACGGCTCCGGCTACGGCGAAGGCTCCGGCTACGGCGAAGGCTCCGGCTCCGGCTCCGGCTCCGGCTACGGCTCCGGCTCCGGCTCCGGCTACGGCTACGGCTCCGGCTACGGCTACGGCTACGGCTCCGGCCCCCCCCCCCAGTCCACGAAAGTAACTAAAAATACAAAAAATGAGCAGTACCAGTAAACTTGTCCCTCCTATCACTTGGTTTTCAACACTGAAGCTATCAAAAATAAAAGCAACCAATGCACCAATAAAAGCAGAAAAAAAGCTAGATAGCCCAATAAACAGCAACGCTACCAATAATAACCCTATCATCCAGCGTTTTTGTAGCCCTGCCGTTGCCCCTGTAAAGTTTGCCCCTATGAGGGTTGCTCCTTCAAAGTTTGCCCCTCGGATATCACAGTGACTAAAGTTGGCCCCTGATAAGTTTTTTCCAGCAAAGTTTTGTCCCCTCAGTTTTTTTCCTGAGAAGTCCCGTTGTCCATTTTTATAACTGTCTATAACTGTTGATGCTTTCATAATAGTTTCTAGGTAGGGGTGAACGGCCGTTCGCCCCTACAGGGTTAATTATGGGGGTTGATAGAGACAAGAAAGGGAACAGTTTTAACCATTATGGCTCGATTATAAACAATAATTTTTTTCTAAAACGTTCAAAATACAAATTCTCCCCACACTCCCCACTCCTCCCACCCTTCCCACACTCCCCACACACACACCAAACACGGAAAACTTGGCAAAGGACTCCTTACAGGGGACAATAGATAACAGTGACTATTGAAAATTTATTTATTTCTACTTCGTGGATAATATTCGTACTGTTTCTGATACCAAGCGTAAATTTTATGGCTATCACACCCGGCCCATAAA
>JBFRWO010000241.1:0-4763 GCA_051439625.1 Crocosphaera sp.
GAAGAATTGATAGGTTTCAAACGCATCCGTTACTTCTGTAAAAACTTCTGTGATGCGATGCAACATATAACGATCTAATTCTGGTAATTCCTCATAACTAACAGTATCTTTATTGGGATCAAAGTCGTGTAAGTTACCCAATAAAAATCTAGCTGTATTACGAATCTTTCGATAGATATCCGATAACTGTTTCAGGATGGTTTTACCCAAAGGTACATCTGAAGAATAATCTACCGATGACACCCATAACCTTAACACATCTGCCCCATAGGGAGGTTCTTGTTTGTGATTTTTACCCCCATTAATGACCACATTAGGATCAACAATATTTCCCAATGATTTACTCATCTTGTATCCTTTTTCATCTAAGACGAAACCATGAGTTAATACTGTCTTATAAGGGGCAACTCCATTGACGGCAACACTGGTTAACAAACTAGACTGAAACCAACCCCGATGTTGATCACTTCCCTCTAAATAAATGTCAGCAGGATACTTCAATTCTTTTCTTTTTTTTGCAACGGAAGCCCAAGAAGATCCAGAGTCAAACCACACATCCATTGTGTCATTTCCTTTCCGATATTTGTGTGCAGAGGCTTTATATTGCTCAGGTAATAACTCTTTTACAGACATCTCCCACCAAGCATCAGAACCTTTTTCAGCAAAAATTTTTTGAATATATTTTATGGTTTCTTCTGTTAGTAAGGGTTCGTTGGTTTCTTCATTGTAAAAAACAGGAATAGGTAAACCCCAACTCCGTTGACGGGAGATACACCAATCTGAGCGGTCGCCTACCATAGAGGTAATACGATTTTCTCCTTGAGAGGGAACCCAATTAACTGTTGTAATCGCTGTTAAAGCAGCTTCTCTGAACCCTTCAACCGAAGCAAACCATTGTTCCGTTGCCCGAAAAATAGTCGGTTTTTTGGTTCGCCAATCATAAGGATATTTATGTTGATAGGCTTCCTCTTTTAATAATGCTCCCTTTTCTTGCAACTCATTAATAATAACTTCATTTGCATTTTTAAGAACATTTAAACCGGCAAATTGTCCAGCTTCTTCCGTAAAATTACCTTTAGCATCCACAGGAGACAAAACCCCTAAACCATACCGTTGTCCCACCATATAATCTTCTTGTCCATGACCCGGCGCAGTATGAACTAAACCAGTACCAGACTCAGTAGTAACATAATCACCACCAATAAGAATTTCACTCTCGCGATCGTATAAAGGATGACGATAAATTGTATGTTCTAAAGCTTTTCCTGTAACCTTTGCTTTTACCATCAACTCCGTTTCAAAAGTAGTTGATAACCTTTCCACTAAATCAGCAGCAACAATCAAATACTGATATTTACACACATCAGAACTCTGTTCTACCACAGCATAATTGAGAGCAGGATTAAGAGCAACCGCTAAGTTCCCCGGAAGCGTCCAAGGAGTCGTTGTCCAAATAGCAACCCCCAAATTATTTAAGAAAGGTTGTAAAATTTCCTCTGTATCTTTTGAAGCTTTAATGATAGGAAAAGCCGCAAAAATACTTCTAGAAGTATGACCTTCAGGATATTCTAACTCTGCCTCAGCTAAAGCAGTTTGAGAACTAGGACTCCAATGAACCGGTTTCAGTCCCCGATAAATATACCCTTTGAGGGCCATTTCCCCAAAAACTCCGATTTGCGCTGCTTCGTATTCAGGAGTTAGGGTTAAATAGGGGTTTTCCCAGTCGCCCCACACTCCGAACCGTTTAAAACATTTTGCCTGTTCTTGTTGGGTTTTAAGGGCAAAATCACGGGCTTTACGGCGTAATTTAAGAGGGGTTAAACCTTCCCTCTCTTTCGACTTCATACTTTGTAATACTTTGAGTTCAATAGGCAGTCCATGACAGTCCCAACCAGGAACATAACGGACTTTGTGACCTCGCAGTAGTTTATATTTATTGATAATATCCTTGAGGGTTTTGTTTAAAGCGTGGCCCATGTGTAGGGAACCGTTAGCGTAGGGAGGACCATCGTGGAGTATAAAGACCTCTTCTGGGTTTTCTTGGGATAAATTCTCATAAATTTGATTATCCGCCCAAAATTTCTGTAATTCGGGTTCTCGCTTCACAGCATTGGCCCGCATACTAAAATCAGTTTTGGGTAAGTTTACCGTATCTTTGTAGCTTTTAGGTTCTGTCACAGTAGTAATTAGAAATTATTCGATCCGTTTACCACTATTTTAGGTGAGTTGGGTAGAGACATTAAACCATACAAAGACATCTAAATTGATTTTAGTTATTCTGAATCTGAATCATTAGTCCATGTCATCTTCCTCTGACATTTTGCATAAATTTCTTGTACTAACCTATTTTTTATGGGTTCCATGACATCATCATTAACAAAGTCAACGGGTAATACACTGCCATTATCCAATAATTTTCCCATTTCTTGATAATAAATTGCTGTCGCTTCTGGATTAGAAAAATATTCTGTTGTCCCAGGTTTAATGTCTACTCCTTCGGGAATTTCTGGCTCTGGAAGTTGACAAATTCTTTGAGCGACATACTTAATTTGAGAAGCTGTAGGTACTGCTTGAGCCGGTAAAGATAAGATTGTTAATAGGGTTAATGAAATAGGTAAACGCAAATTCATATAATTTTTTTCTTTATTTAGTTAGTAGTTTTAGGGATATTGAATTGATAGTTATTACTGATTTCATAAGTTCTAATTGGGCAAGTCTCATAAGCTTTTTGCACTACTAAATTATATAAATTAGTCTGCTGTTCTTCATTTCTAATATCTTCAACAGTAAGTGTTTTATCATAGACCCATTTTCCTCTCGAACGCAGAAAAATACTTTCAAGACTTTCAGAAGAGTTTCTGGGAGTATTACATATTCTTTGAGCAGCTTCCTCGATCTGAGAATCGCTAGGAAATGCACGAACAGATAAGGGAAATACTATTAATATTACTGAAATTCCGAAGATAGACTTAAGTAACATGATTCTTAACTTAATTCAATTACTATTAGTATTTATTCCAAAGATAGAGAACTAATCTATTCTTTTCATCCGCATAAATACTTGTTTTTATTTATTAATGATATCAATTACTAAGTGAAATTACTATCAGTATATTACTTATTTTATAGTTAGATTCGTCTAAAAGATAGTTAAAATTCTGTTGATGGTAAACTATCAATAATAGTAACAGAACGAAAAGATCGGCCTAATTGATATTCGGCATAATTCCTTAATAAATGTTCCACTTTTAACCAAGGAACAGTAAAATTACTATCTAGAATAGTAGCAGGAAAAATTTTGCCTGGATGGGGTAAAGATGATTTATTTAAGTGCTGTAATAAGGTCAATTCTGTTGCTTTTATTCTCTGATTAATGATCGGCAAAATAACAGGATTATCACTATTTTTATCTCTATCTTTAATCCTTAAATTAATCAGTCCACCAGCATCAAAACTAAAGCCAACACACCAACTAGGATCATGAAAATTAGGGTTTAATTCTTCTTGGGTAACACAACAACGATGAACTTGAGGACCGATACCCGCGATCGCTAATAAATGAAAGACAGCTTGAGCTAAATATCCATATAAACTCTCTGTTAAAGACATCTTTTCTAACCGCCGTAAATGCTCATTTAAGAGTTCATAAACTTCTACTTGAGGTAGATCATCTAAAGCTAAATTTAATACCAATTCTGCTAAATATTGGGCGGCTGCAAGCTTTCCTAAATCTTTACTTAACCCTGGATAAGATTCTAGGGTATTGGCCTGAGTTATTTTATCAAGCGATCGCCCTTTCGCTATTAGTAATTCATTGATAACAAATAATTCTGAACGTCCTCTCAACCGTGATTTTTGTTTTCTTGCCCCTGGTACAATAGCACGAATTAAACCATATTCAGGAGATAAAAGAGTTACTAAGCGATCGGCTTCTTGAAACGGTATTCCCTTTAAAATAATCCCTGTAGTTTTATAGGTTCGACTCATTTTTTTAGTTATTAATTATCACTTATAAGTCATGAATTCTTTATTAATTTTAGTTGGTTTAATTAGAGGAGTCTGCTGGGGTTAATGGTATTAAACCCCTACAATATTTGTTTTAAATTGGTGATAAACCTAACATGGCTCTTAAAGTAAAATAGAGAAAAGAAAAAACACCAATAGTAATACCTGCAACAGCGATCGCACTAACAGGATTTTTAAATAAAGGTTTAATCCAGTTAAAAAAGACGAAAAATACCCCTAAAGTAAAACTAATCAGATAACGGGGGTAACGTGACACATTTTTAAAGAAATCTCCCATTAATTAACCTCTTTTTTTGTTCATTATTTATTACATTTTAGGCTTTGCTACCATATCAGTGAACTATTCTAGCATAATTTAACCTACTCTAGGAACTTCTGTTCCCTGTTCCCTGTTCCCTGTTCCCTTATACTCAGACTTAATTCTCACAACTGATAACTGATTGCTATATTATCTTTATTAATCATTATTTTTCTGAACCTTAACTTAAGATGAAACCTTGTTATTGTATCCGTAGGCGCTTAATAATATTAAGCACAATAATATTAAACCCAATGTTAATTATTATTTCTTGATTGTCATTGCGAGGGGCTGAATTAATACTAGAGTTTGATGTGTTTTAATTATTCTCCCGACGCAATCTCTATATTGTTTTCTTACCCAACTGTCCTAACTACAATTCTAACTACAAACCGTTTACCTAGCCCCACTTTCCGATTGACCATAAGCTTGCCAAGCC
>JBFRWO010000242.1:0-24051 GCA_051439625.1 Crocosphaera sp.
CTCCATAACCTTCGTAGCGGATTTCTTCGTAAATTGTATCATCGTTTTCGTAGGTTCCGGCACCTTTAGCGATCGCCCGTTCGATATTATCATTCGGGATGCCGGCGGCTTTGGCTTTTTCGATGGCTGTCCGCAGTTGAAAGTTCCCTGCTGGGTCGGCAATACCGTGTTTAGCTGCCACAATAATAGCACGGGATAATTGTGCAAAGGTTTTGCCTTTTTTTGCATCCACTCTTTCTTTTTGGCGTTTAATATTTGCCCATTTACTATGTCCTGCCATAACAATATTTTTAATAACTATCTATCTTATATTATAGCTTATTTAGAGTCCATATTGCTCTTGAATCGATAAGAATTTATGAATGGCTTCTTCTGCATTTTGAGCAATTTTAGCAAATTCCACAAATCGCTTTAACTCTTTTCTTAATAAGTTTCTTTCTACTTCCCAGGTAGCCCGATCTAAATCGGGAGGTAAGACGATCATATCATAAATTATTGCCTGTTTTTTCTGAGGATAAGGTCGTAATACTCTTCCTCTTCTTTGAATAAACTGATGGGGGTTTCCACTGCTGGCTAAGATAACAGCTTGTTCAATTTCTGGTATATCGATTCCTTCATCTAAGCAACGAATGGAAACTAATCCTTGTAAGTCTCCTTTTTGAAATTGTTGACGAATTTTTTCTCTTTCTTCTGAAGTATTTTCTGCTGTATAAGTATTAACTCGATAACCTAATTCTCTGCCTAAAATACGAGTCACTGCTGCGATCTGTTTTTGATAATTCTTCGGTTCGTTTTCTAAATAGCCATCTCCACAATAAAATAGTGTATAGTTAGTTTATAAACGAGTTTTCATTAATTCTCTGAGTGCAGTTAATTTATTTTCTGCTACTCCAATTAAACGGTATCTCTGAATTAATAATGAGGTCAAGTTATCGTTATTTTTTAAATTTTCGTTTTCTCCTAATGCCCAACCTATACGTTGAGTTAATTTTGCATAGGTAAAGGCTTCTGATTCTGTTAGATTGACAAAAATAGGATAGTATAAATAAGGAACTAATGCCTGTTTTTTTATGGCATCAGCTAAAGTAAATTCTGGTTTTATTACTTTCCCAAAATAGTTTAGTAAAGCGTCGGTTCCTTCTTCATCAAAATATCTTTCTGGAGTAGCCGATAATGCTAATCTTAAACCAATGTTACGGGGTAAACTACTTTCTAAACGAGGGGAACCTAGATGATGCGCTTCATCTCCAATAATTAATGTTTTCTCGGGAAAAAATCTAACTTGTGATTGAAATCCTTGCTTAATTAGAGTAGAATTTGTGGTAATAATAGTTAAAAAAGGTTTTTGATAAGATTGAACATTGTAAAGTTCTGTTGATAGTTTACTTTGCCAATTATAAACACTTTCAAAAGCTAAAATAGGATTCAAATTAAACTTTTTACATTCTCTTTCCCATTGCACAACTAGATGACGATAGGGACAAACTATTAATAATACTTGTAGTTTAATTTTCTCATATAATTCTGTAGCAATAGCTAAAGCAGTAATTGTTTTTCCGCTTCCTGTTGCCATTTTTAAGGTTCCCCTTCCCTTATTTTTAAACCAGTTAATAACTGCTTCTTGTTGATAATCTCTTAGTTTTAGAGATTTGGGAGTTTCAGGATTTCCTTGAGTAAATAATTGATATTTTTTTTGTTTTTCTTTGACTCTATAATTAGAAAATTTATCTTGATAATCTCTAATTAGTTTATCCCAATCAATGGTTAAATTGATTTGATTATATTCATCCATTAGCTTTTATTTTTTTGTATATAAATAATTATAGAGACGCGATAAGTTGCGTCTCTATCTATCAGTTTAACTAGGATGCAGATGCTATGACTCTTGATAAAAAGTTATTAACAAGAGTTAAACAAATTGAACCAAAAAGCGCACTCCAAAAACCATTACGTAAACGAAAACCCCTAACTAAGACAGCAGCTAAACCAAAAATAGTGGCATTAATAACTAACCGAAATAAACCTAATGTCAATATGGTCAAAGGAATGCTGAGAATATCCAAAACCGGCCTCAGTAAAGCATTGAGAATACCGAAAACAATGGCTGCGACTATAGCTTTACCAAAATTATCTACTTCTACTCCTATGGGGAGTTGTGCAATAATCAATAAACTGATAGCAGTAACTAACAAAGAAATTAATAGTTCCATAATCTGATCTCTTTTAATTTATTGAGATTTTCTCCTCTATTATAGGACAAACATTTTAAGTAGAAAGTTATATCTCTTTGTGAGTAAAAGATTTTGCATTTTCACCCGAATAAGTGGCAGCAATATGACCATTTCCTGTGACTTGATATTTATAGGTAACTAACCCTTCTAACCCTACAGGACCTCTAGGAGGCATTTTTTGGGTACTAATACCAACTTCTGCCCCAAAACCGTAGCGAAAACCGTCTGCAAAGCGTGTTGAACAGTTATGATAAACTCCGGCAGCATCCACTTGATTCATGAATATTTCTGCGCTATTTTTATCTTCTGTAATAATAGCATCGGTGTGTTTTGAACCATAAGTATTAATATGATTAATAGCTGCTTCTAAGGACTCTACAACCTTAATAGATAAGATTAAATCACTATATTCTGTCTTCCAGTCTTCTTCGGTTGCTGCTTCAATATCAAGGTAAGTTTGAGTTAATTTATCCCCTTTTAGTTCAACGTCATTATAGCTCAAACCTTCAGCAATTTCTGGTAAAAATTCCCTAGCAATATCTTGATGAATTAATAATGTTTCGATAGCATTACAAGCAGCAGGATATTGAGTTTTTGCATCCACTGCCACAGCAATAGCTGTGTCTAAGTCCGCTTCTTTATCAACATATAAGTGACAAATTCCGTCTGCATGACCCAACACAGGAATATTAGTGTTTTGTTGAATAAATCTCACAAATTCATTGGAACCTCTGGGAATAATTAAGTCAATATATTCATCTAAATCTAAAAGATTTCTGATCTCTTCACGGGTGGTTAATAATTGTACTGTATCAGGACTAACTTTTGTTTTACTTAAAGCTTCCCTGATAATTTTAACCAAAGTTTGACAAGAGTTTAAGGCTTCTTTTCCTCCTTTTAAAATAACTCCATTTCCTGATTTTATAGCTAAACTGGTAATCTGAATTAAAGCTTCTGGACGGGCTTCAAAAATGATTCCTAATACCCCCAAAGGACAACTAATCCGTTTTAAAATCAACCCTTCGTCTAACTCTCTATGGATGGAAATATGACCCAGAGGATCTTCTAAATTAATAACATCTCTAACCCCTTTTATGGTAGCTTCAAGTTTTGTTTTTCCCAGTTTTAAACGGTTATATAAAGGCTCAGAAATACCTTCTTTTTTTGCTAATTTACAGTCTAGTTTATTGGCTTTTATAATATCTGCTGAAGCGGTTTCTAGTGCTGTAGCGATCGCTTCTATTGCTTGGTTGCGATCGCCTGTTGAAAGTCCTGCCAACTTTCGCGCTGCTTTAGAGGTTTTCTCGGCAACTTCTTTTAATAATAATTCAGAAGAATTAACCATCATTGCTAATAACAATCTTGATTTTTCATAGGATTTTTATTATACCAAAATCTATATAGAAAGCTTTATTTTATAGATATTCTTAATATTATTTCTAGTTTATCTAGGCAATTTCACAAAAAATAAGTGATTGAACTTATTTTATTTTCTCATTATAGTTAGGATTGAATATTTTTTTATATTGTAAACTGGTTGCTCCGAAGTTAATTAATAATCCTACAGAAAAATCATAAGCAACCACATAATTTTTAGCTTGGGCAAGATGGACATTTTCTAAATTAATTAAAGCTTTGAGTTCAACTATAATTTTATTTTCCACAACAAAATCAGCCCTTCTTGTTCCTACATGGATACCTTCATAATAGATAGGTTGTTCTTTTTCCCTCTCAAAGGTTAAACCAACTTTTTGCAGTTCAATGGCTAAACATCTCTGATAGATAACTTCTTGAAACCCATTACCCAACGTATTATGAATTTTCATAGAGCAACCAATTACTTTATAGGTTATATCTTCGAGTTTCATTTATTTATTATAAACGTGATGGTGTTGGTGAAAATCTTATTAATCGTCAGTATCAGGATTGTACAAGATTAGGGGATTGTCAGGATTTTCTCCTTTTAAACTTTCTGGGAAAGATGAATGTAATTAATATAGTAAATTCTATCATCTCATCTCATTCCACGATCCTATTAATTCCATCACCATAACCCTATCCTGTGAATCTTATAATTCTCCAAAATCCTGATACTGACGATGGGGAATTGCGATTGTAGTAAGCTGTACCATAGTCAGGAGGGATAGCTTTTGTTTGTTATAAAGACTCAAAGTCAGCCGTAAACCCAGGAAACTTAGTACAATATTCTATGAAAGTTTCAACCTCACTAATGTCCTCCATTTTATAACCCATGATTCTCGTCCCATCAGGCATTTTCTGAGAACCTATCAATTCCACTTCATAATTTTCTGTCATGGCTTTAAAATCAGCACCAGACTTTTTCCAAGAATCTCCACTACAACGAACATTAATTCGCCACATAATAAAATTACTCTTAATGAACAACTAAATATTTTATCATATAATTAAACGGATAAATTTTTAACAAAATGTTGGTAGAAGTCCTCATCTATAAATTATACTTCTGACTTCTGACTTCATTCAAATTTCCCTTTATTTCCCTAATTTTCCACTTTATTAACATAATTTTCTATGAATTAATTAGGAAAATTCTCTTTTTTATGGGACTGAAGTATTATGGTTAACCAGCTAAACTGAGATTAAAGGCAAAACGCAGTCACACATAAACATCTACCGATTGCCTTTGTCCGACATCTACACTCTGTTTTTGCAAAGCGTTTTCTGAAACAGTTTTAGGTGTGAGGGGTCATTGTTTTGAGGGAGGAGTCAGTGTTGGTGATATAAAGATCACCCTCCTCTTTTTATTCTCAAACATCAGTTTTTTATTGACCCAAATTAAAGCAAAAAAATGAAAAAATTACCAGGACTTTGCATTTTTCGTTCTTCGATATTTTATGAAGTTGCTGTATGTTTGCTCTTGATGACTTTTCTCTAAGTTGTTAACCCAAATTCGAGATAAGATAGGGGCTATTTTCGCCGTTTTAACAGTAAACTAGCCACTACAATGCCAATAATAGCGAGTAAAGCCATAAAATAAAAGACAATACTATAAGAGCCAAAGCGATCGCGTATTTGTCCCGTGAATACCGTACCCACTAAAGCACCAACTCCATAGGCCGTAAACACGATACCATAGTTTTGAGCATATTGATCAGGATTAAAAAAGCGGAGGGTGGTGGTGGGTGCAATGGCTAACCAACCCCCTAAACAAAACCAAAAGAGACAAAACGCGATTAAATAGGTGCTAACTTGTCCTGCCTGTGCATTAATCATCAAAATACAACCAATAAGGGCTAAAGTGTAAGCACCGATCGCAACATAGTGGGGTTTAAAGCGATCGCTCAACCAACCAAAGAGAGGTCGACTAATCCCATTAAATAGGGCAAACAGGGAAACACTACTAGCGGCAACACTGGGTTTTATCTTAATCATCTCTTCCCCCACAGGACTAGAAATACCGATAGCAGTTAAGCCAATTAAAGTCCCAATAACATAACAAATCCATAAGCCATAAAATGACTTACTTTTCCATAAACTGCTAGGATATACCTGATTAATTGCTCTCTCTGTATTTGTCGTGGTTGCTAAAGGTTGCCAATGGTTGGGGGGAAATTTCATCGGGATAGCCATAATAACAATAACCACCGTTAAAATAATGCCTAAAATGCGTAATGTCGGTCTAACAGTATAGGTTTCGATTAAAAAATTGGCTAAAGGGGCAGTAATCAGTGGAGAAAGCCCAAATCCGATAATTGTTAAGCCAACGGCTAACCCTTTTCGATCAGGAAACCAGCGAGCGATGACGGCCATCGGTACACCATAAGCAATACCCACACCTGTACCAGCGATCGCACCGTAGGTTAAAATCATGATCACTATATTACTAGCAAAACTAGAGAGAATATAGCCTAAGCCCACGATTATCCCCCCAAGAACCGTCATTAAGCGAGTCCCAAGGCGAGGTATAAAAAATCCTGCGATCGGCATTAATAAGGCATAAAAAAGGAGGGCTATTGTGTAGGGTAACAGACTTTCAGTTGCGCCAATTTGTAAGTCTATCTCCAAGGGGGTTCTAAAAATACTCCAAGAATACACCGTCCCCAAACAGAGTAGGATAGTCATCCCTAGAGGAATTAATAACCATCTTCCTTGTTGAGCCGGTAGTCCTAGCACTCGTAATTGTGCTTGATTATCCGTATTATTCATTTTTCACCTTTTAATGGCAGTTTTTAAGCGAGTGTGGGAAGTGTGGGGAGTGTTGATATTTTAATGTTTAATCTATGCAAGTGAAAACTACTGTAAATTTTAATCGTCGTTTTTTAATGGATAATGGATAATTATTTTTCCATTATCCATTATTAATTCTCTATTATTTTCCCTTATTTTCTTTCATCAAATTAACAAACTTCTCAAATAAATAGTCTGCGTCGTGAGGTCCGGGACTAGCTTCGGGATGATATTGTACGGAGAAGAAAGGTAAGGTTTTATGGGATAAACCAGCCACCGTGCGATCGTTCAAATTTAGATGGGTAATTTCTACCTCTGCATCTAAAGATTTTTCCGTTACCGCAAAACCGTGATTTTGACTGGTAATTTCCACCTTTTCTTGCAGTCCACAGGGTTGATTTAAACCACGATGACCAAACTTTAACTTAAAGGTTTCAGCCCCCAAAGATAACCCTAAAATTTGATGTCCCATACAAATGCCAAAAGTAGGTTTTCCTTCTTCAATTAAAGCTTTAACCGTACTCACCCCTTCCGTTACCGCCGAAGGGTCTCCCGGACCATTGGAAAGGAAAATACCGTCAGGATTGTACTTTAAAATGTCTTCAGCAGGGGTATCAGCAGGAACCACAATAATTTTGCAACCATAACTAGCTAAGCGTCGTAAAATGTTGCGCTTGACCCCAAAATCAATGGCCACCACCGTTAAACCGTCTTGAGAAGTCTCACCGTCGTTAATATTAAAAGCCCAATGACTATCCGTAGGGGTTGACCATTCATAAATTTCCTTGGTAGTGACTTCCTTAACCAAATTTAACCCGGCCATAGAAGGGACTGATTGAACTTGCCGCAATAATTCGGTTGTATCCAAGATTTCTGTGGAGATAATGCCGTTCATCGCCCCCACAGAACGAATTTTGCGGGTTAAAGCCCTGGTATCAATGCCATAAATACCAATAATATTGTGACGGATTAAATAATCAGGTAAAGACTCCGTGGAACGCCAATTACTGGGACGATAAGTTATGTTACGAGCGACCACCCCTTTAACCTGGGGTTTTTCCGATTCTTCATCATCAGGGTTAACCCCGGTATTGCCCAACTCAGGATAAGTAAAGGTGACAATCTGACCACAATAACTGGGATCGGTCAAAACTTCTTGATATCCTGTCATTCCTGTGTTAAATACTACCTCTCCCACCGTTGTTCCTTTCGCGCCGAAGGATAACCCTTCAAAAATTGTTCCGTCAGCTAACACTAATAAAGCCGGTTGACCCTTTGCCATTGCCATAATCATTAAGTTTTTGATACTAAGAAGGGATGAAACCTAGCGGTTAACGATAAACTAGATCAGACAATACATTCAATCCTGATGTCCTAGCCATCTGTTGAGAATCAGTTAAACCCTAAGTCACTGGGGACAATTCTAGCAGATGGATGTGAGGTGTTAAGGTAGACTTAGGCTGCCAAAAAGGTAGGTATAATCCCATGAGTCCCAAGAAACTGACCAACGACGACAAACAAGAAATTCTTAATCTTTATCGTCAAACTCCAGAAACCACTTCTACCTTAGCTGACCGTTACGGGGTCAGTAGTTCTACCATTAGTCGTTTTTTGAAGAATACTCTCTCGGATATGGAGTATGAAGATTTAATTCAACAAAAACGCTTAGCTAGAACCAATAAACCTCAAGGTTACTTAGATAAGAAACTAAAAGCGGCCTCTAAGCAGACTAAACCAGTTATTAAAGAAACCCCTGTCATTTCGGAACCGGTTCCCGAAGCAACAGAAGCAGTGAAGTCTTCTGTTGAGAGTCTCCCCGAGAAACCTTCCTCAAAACCATTACCTGTGAGAGTTAAGAAAGACGTTCCTATTTTGGTTTCTACAGAAGAGGATGAAGAGTCTGAAACGGAAGACTTAGAAGAGGTTGATGTAGCAGCAGTGGTAGAAATGCTGGGAGAAGAGTTAGAAGATAGTGATGATGACTGGGATGAGGAAGAGGATGAGGATGAAGATGAGGATGAAGATGAGGATGATTATGATGAGTCTTTGTCTGCACCAAAAGATATTCAAGTTTTACCTTTATCGGCTGCCACTTTCCCGAAAACCTGTTATCTTGTGATAGATAGAGCGGCTGAATTAATCGTTAAACCCCTAAAAGAGTTTGCCCATTTGGGTCAAATTCCCTCGGCTGAAGTACAACAAAGAACCTTACCTATTTTTGATAATCATCGGGTTGCCCGTCGTTTTTCTAATCGTTCTCAACGGGTGATTAAGGTTCCTGATGGTCGTCTTCTCTATAAAACTTGCGATCATCTACAAGCGAAAGGAATTACCCGTATCCTCATGGATGGTCAAATTTATTCTTTAGTTTCCAGTTCAGATTGATCGCCCCAACCCCCCTTAATGAGGGGGGATAAGCTTTTGTGGTTAGATTACCACGGCTTTGCGAGCAGGGACTAAATTTTTATGGGCTAAATATTCATGTAGTTCTAAGGGTTTTAATTTACAAAGGTCTTTTGCTAATTCTTCGAGTTTAATGTTTCGGGATAAATGAGGCATCAAGGACTCACGCACAAATCCTAACATTTGGGGTTCAGCTACCAACAGAATTAAATGAGACTCCCATTGACTGAGAAGTTCTGTAATTTTGTGGGTAATATCCTTAGCAAAATGACGTTCATATTCACTGATATGGTTTTTTCGATGGTCATCATAGCCATGGCCTTGACTGCGAGAGCCTCGGTTGCGTCCGGTTTTCGTGTTGGCCCAGAGTTCCTTACCAGCCATTTCTTTGGCCGCATTGGTTAAACATTGATGTTCAATCAAGTTAGGACTGGACTGATATTCGGGAAACTCTGCCTCTTGCAAGGTAAAAAAGCGGGCTTTGGTTCCATCCATAACAGCAACGACAGCTTGATTCATAGGACTTTTTGATTAGAATTCTTGAGATCCCTATATTAGCAGCCGAATTTGTATAGTAGAACACTTTGGAATAAAGCTTAAAATTTGCAGGGTATTCTTAGTAAAAGAACTTAACAATGTCTTTTTATCCTTCTGCTCAACCCTGGTGTAATTACTGGAGAAGTTGAAATTGAGGCGATCGCATTATCATCTGTCTAACTTGTTCTAGTGCTTCTTGTCCTGAAATGGGTTGAACTGTACCATTAAGAATTTCATCTCGTCGCTTCTTGGTTTCAATTTTCCAAGCTTTTTGTATGTTTGGGTCACTAATCATGTTACTAATCATGTTTGTTTATTTGCCTCAACTTGAGTTGGATATAATAGGTGGGCAGATTTAGCAAAGCTCAATTCCAATAATAGAATTTTTTCCCGGCTGCGTTTTGGCAAGTTTCAATGCTAAATAAACTTCTTGAAATGATCTTCCATATCCAATTGAACAGGTTAGTCCTGATGTTATTATCCCAGATGTTAATTGTGAGTACATAGTCTGTATTTCTAACAATATTTGGTTTTCAAGATTACCTTTAAACAAAAGATCATCACCTGCCTCAAATATAACTGATTTTTTACCAACCTTCTTACGAATAAATCTAGCAATTTCCGAAATTGCCTCAGTTATTTGTTTACTTGATTTCCGAAATTTAGCTTCATCACTACAAGCTAAAAAAAGTTCCTCTAAAATTTTTCCTGTATCATCTCCATCTAAGCCATAATACAAGTTTTCTTCAGGTAAAATATCAGTTAGTTTTCTTATTTTTTTTGGTTTTTTAGTAAGTTTGCTTTTTGATAACGCATCATAGACAATATCTGTATAAAAGTCAATAAAAGGAAAAGCCATTATTACAGAAAGTTCTGCTTTGAACTTTTCTGAAGGAGTTAAAAGTTGACCCTTGTGTGTAGAACTATTTCTCAAGTACAACATAAAATCATTGAATTTTCTAAAAAACTCTAAATCAAAGTCAGATTGAGTATCATGTTCAAATTTAGCCTCAATAATTTTTAGTTTTTGTCCAAAAGTTCTTCGATCCACTCCGTTAGCAAGGTTAACTAACATAAACTTATTAATAAGAAGACGAATTAAATCCTCTACACTCGCTGAAATTGAGGAAGCTGCTATTCGATAAATAGCATTATCTTTACTTTGATCTCCTTGTAATTTTAACTGAATAGAATGACCTAAGTTATTACCAAAAAACTCCTCATCAGAAGCATCAGGATCAATTGCTATATATTTACTTGTTTGATGTTCTATTATTTTTTTATAACGTACCATTTCAGAAAGATTTAGGTATGCAATCCTATCCAATCTATTGGTATCAGGAGCTAAAGTATAGCAAGGTAACAAAATATTAACTGGCAAAAATCCTCTTTTTTTAGTTAGTTTAGATAATTTTGAAACATCAATTAGATATTGATGTTTTATATCCAGTATATAAGAAGCTATTGATAATAAGTTTTTCTGGAATGAGGTGCCATTAGTAAGATCAATAATCAATTTTTGACCAATAGGTATGCCTTTTAAAATAAACTCAAGATAATCAACAAATTTTGTAATTGAAGATTGTTCTTCTGTTATATCAATTATCTTTTCAACGAATAATTCTCGACTTATTCCATCTGCTTCTATATGATCTATCCAATCTTCATTATCCTTTAACTTGATATACGAATCTTTAGAATGAATAACAAATATATTGCTTAAAGCCTGACTGGGATCATCCGATTTGTCTAAAATAATTGCCCAAAGTAATGATAACCCAAGGGTTTTAGTATGTGTTAAAAAAGCTAAATTGAAAAATTGAGATATTTCTCCCTGCTCCAAGCCTTCTTTAACTTTAGCATTAGCTACAATTACAGAATTTGCAAATGTAAAATGATTAATATTACCAAGAACAATTAAACTTGTCATATCAGAAAAATATTTATATACTAATTAGTTCAATTATAGATCAAAAAAGCCATACTGCTTCAATAACGTTCTCGGTTAACAGCAAATTCTAAACAAGCTTTAATATCTTCTTCTGTCAACTCGGGAAAATCATCTACAATTTCCTCATGAGACATACCAGCAGCTAACCAACCTAATACATCATACACAGTTATCCGCATTCCTCTAATACAAGGTTTTCCCCCTCGTTTCCCTGGTTCAATAGTAATAATATTTTGATAGCTCATGACATATTTTGAATAGCTACTTTTTATAATTTTAGCTTATTTATAACTAAAAAAAGCTATAAACTTAGATATTTTTAATGGTGGGTTACGGTGGATAATTAATCAACAAATAACTAACATATTTAGTTGCCACCTAACCCACCCTAAAACTAACTTTCAGTCTGTATATTACGTTGAGGATCACCTAATTTAACGGGTTGTGTGGCTTTTACAGGAGAAGCTAATGGAGTTAAGTTCCAATGTTTAGTTAATCTTTGTAAAAAGCGATCTTGTTCGACTCGAAAGCGATCGATATTTGGACCGTGATTAATAATAGCAAACCACACTGGCCCCCGTTCTTTAGTAGGAATAACGCCAGCTAAGGCACTAACTCGGGCTAGAGTTCCGGTTTTCACCGCTACCCCATCGGGAAGATTTCGCCATTGAACTGTTCCTGTTTTATCCCTTCCCCCCATAGGAAATAAATCGGCTACACTCAAGGGATTATCTTGTAATTTTTCTTCCATTGCAATTAACATTCCCACTGAGGCCCTCGGAGAAATACGATTTTCTACCCCTAACCCCGATCCATTGATTAACTGCACTTCTTGGGGATCAACTTTAGCTGCTTTGGCTGCAATTTCTGAGACAACGGCGGCTCCTCCCACAGAGTCAGCAATTATCTCGGACATGACATTATTACTATAAATGTTCATTTGTTTGATGAGTTCGGCCATGGTTAAAGATTGATGTTTCAGTAATCTTTGTGCTGTATCAGGAACATTATTGGCAACTTTAACTGTACCTTGAATGGTAATTTGTGGTTTAGGAGTGTTCGGGGGTAAGGTTTTATATTGTTGTTTAATTAGGGGAGTCCAACGAGAAGAATTAAAAGCTAGTTGTAATAGTTTTCCTGAAGTTTGGCGATCGCTTTTAAAATTCATGGCAAAATTATCAACAATAATTAGATTGCCTGTAACTTTTTTAATACCAAGTTGGTTGAGTTTATTTCCTACTGCGATCGCTTCTTCCCAAACAAACAAGGGATCACCGCTACCTTTAACGATTAAATCTCCTTTTAAAACTCCATTTTCTACGGTTCCAACCTTTAAAAATTCTGTGTCAAAACGATGTCCTGTTCCCCAAGTTTCTAAGGCCGCTAAAGAGGTGGCAATTTTGGTTAAAGAGGCGGCAGATAAGGGGATTTGTGCTTGATGATCTCCTAAATAAGCCCAGTCTGATTGTAACCAAATGGCTTGTTTATCAGTAGGAAACCCTAAAGAGGATAATTTCTGTAAATAGTCTTCAATTATAGATTCTACTACGGGATCTGATTGGGTGGGAACATCAAAAACTTTTGCCTCCTGCCAAGCTACTACGGGAACCGCATCAATAGCAGGGGGGGTTTTTCCTAATAAGTTACCTAAAGTTAAAGCTAATAGATCAAACATTTTTTAAACTCCTCACTCATCTATCTTTTATGGAAAAATCAAGGGAACAGACACAGTTGCATCTTATCCTGAATCCTTCACTTTTGACCAGAGTTCTGCTGAAATTACATAAAAGTAAGAATATACTGTTTTTCTATGAAGGTGTGGGTAAGCCTTCCAGATAACGAAGAAACTCTAATAATTCATCATCAGAAAGGACTTGACGAGATCGCTTTCCATAAGTTTTGACTAAATATTCTCGACCTTGTTCCGTTGTCCATTTTAAACGTTTTAATTCTACGTTAGAACGGGCAATAATCTCGGAAAAATCAAGTACTTCTTCTTCTGTAGAAGGTTTTTCTTCTATTTCTGGTTCTTCGGTGATTTCAGCAATAGGAAGAGAGGTTTCTTCTATTTCTGGTTCTTCGGTAATTTCAGCAATAGGAAGAGAGGTTTCTTCTATTTTTGGTTCTTCGGTAATTTCAGCAATAGGAAGAGTAGTTTTTTCTATTTCTGGTTCCTGTGGAGTTTCAAGAATAGGAAGGGGTTTTTCTTCTATTTTTGGCTGTATTGATGGTGATTTATTAGAGTTAGTTGTAGTTTTAACTTGATTTTTAGATGATTTAGTCGGGGTTTCAATTTTAGTTTTAATTGGTGGTTTAGTTGGTGTTTCTATCTCTTTGATTTCATTTTTATTCAAAACTGGTTCAACTTCAACTGGTTTTTCTGGAGGAGGAGATGAGTATGCAACCGTCGATTTTGGTTGAGTTATTTCTGGAGGGGAAGCTGATGGTTGAACCACATTTTTTTCTTGTACTGCAACGGGTTTAGCGTCTAATTGTAAACTATTTAATGCTCGTTCGATCGCTCGATCTTCTGCGATTTCAATTTTCTCATCTGCTGCTAATCCTGTGCTTAATGTTACATTATTATTCTGTAGTAATACCCTAACAATATATTTACCATGATCGATGGTTACTAACTCACTGACTAAACTTCCTTCCGGATAATGTTGTCGGAATTGGTTTAACATAATCAATATCCCTCTATTACTATTTTAACTGATAAGTTATATTGTACTATGGCAACAAGAATTATAGCAAGTTAACCTTAATTCAATATAAGTGGGTAGGTGTAATTAAATATAAAATAGAAAAATTAGTATTCAAGGATTTAGCCTTGATAATGACTATCTTTATCTTCTGTTAGGACTGACTACAAGCTGAGGTTTATTTTTGCCTACTTAACTTAGAATAATGGATAATGAATGAATTAGGTTAAAACCTTTTCTTTTCCAGGATAAATAAGAATCTAGAATAATTTTTTTTGCTGATTCTACATTATCTATTATCCATTATTCATTATCCATTAATTATTGAGTAATTCCTTTAAGGTTTCTGTTTCTAAACGAGGACCATAAGAAGTAACAATGCGAGAAGAAGCTCGGGAAGCTAAATCACCAGCTTGAGCATAATTCATGCCGTGGGTAATGCCATATAAAAAAGCTCCAGCGTACATATCTCCGGCACCTACAGTATCAATAGCTTCTACAGGATAAGAAGTTATTTCTATCAATTCTTGCCCATCGAAGACTACGGAACCCTGTGAGCCTCTGGTAATAGCAAACCCTTGAGATAGTTTTTTAAAGTAAGCAACCGCCTCAGAAAAATCTTCGGTATCAGCCATTGTTAAAGCTTCTGATTCGTTAGCAAAAATAAACTCAATTTGCTCTCCAATAATTTCTAATAATCCCTCTTTAAAGAAAGAAGTCATATTGGGATCAGATAAAGAAAACGTAGTTTTAACCCCTGATTGTTTAGCAATTTCTCGGGCTTTAATAGCTGCTGCTTTAGCGGTGGGAGAAGTTACTAAATAACCTTCCATGTAGAGATATTCCGAATCAGCGATCGCCCCAGGAACCAATTCTGTTTCCGATAAACTACCACTGATACCCAAAAAAGTATTCATGGTGCGATCGGCATCAGGAGTGACCATCACTAAACATTTACCAGTGGTTCCATCCACTTCTTTTTCATCGTGAACATTGGTATCTAAACCACAATTTTGTAAATCATCTAAGTAGAAAAATCCAGCTTCATCCTTAGCCACTTTACAAGAATAAAAACCCTTAGCCCCCAATTGACTCAAGGCTACCATAGTATTAGCTGCCGAACCGCCACCACTTTGTTTACAAAGGTTACCATTAAACTTAGAGATGATTTCTCCTTGACGGGACTCATCCACCAAAGTCATAACCCCTTTATCAATCTGTAATTCTTGTAGCAACTCAGGAGTCACGCGAAACTCCATGTCAACTAACGCATTACCGACACCGTAAACGTGATACTTTCTACCCATGCGAATTCCCAAGTCATTAGTTAATTTTAACCTCGTTGTTAATTACGAGGACTCATCCTCACGATAATACAACAATTCCATCAGGTTGAGACTACTTAATTTTTGCCAGTGGATAGCTAGACGTATCGAGTATATGGGGTTTATCATTAAAGGAAATGATTTAATCAGAAGGAAAAATCAAGAGATTGATATTCCTCCATTTATCATTAAGTGCCGTCCTTAACCCCCTTTAATGGAAACTCAAGCAATTGTCGAGCTATTCCCGTTGTTTAGTGTAGCGAATCCGGAAACCTTAGAATGGATACTGTCTGTTATTGATGAAGAAAGTTATGAGCAGAACGAAGAAATTATAAAAGAGAATGAGTGGGGAAAGGCAGTTTACTTTATTGTGTCGGGTTGGGTTAAAGTACGTTCTCACTATAACCAACAGACAATGGTGTTGGAAATTCTCGGTAAAGGGGATTTTTTTGGAGAGATGGAAGTTTTAGACGAATCACTTAAATATGTTGAGGTCATTGCCCTGTCTGATGTTCAATTACTGAGTATTTCGGCTCAACGTTTTTTGCAGATGCTTTTCAAAGATCCACAAGTCCATCATAAAATGTTGCAACTCAGTGTCAGGAGATTTCGTCACCTATACCGTCGCTTTCAATTGCATCAACAAACAGCAAAAATCAAGCTAATTAAAACGTTAATTAAATTAGCAGAAGCCTATGGTAAATTAATTGAAGAAGGAGCCGAAATTTTACAAATACCGCCCCAAGACTTAGCTGATGTTGCTGATATTTCTTTGAATGAATGTGAGCAAATCATTACTCAATTAAAACATCAAGGTTGTCTAGAAAGCGACCCGTCTCGTCAAATTTTATTCCTGACGAATCTTAAACAGCTAAACCATTTTGCTAAACAAATTTAAGAATGATTAGATCAACTAATACTGAGTTCAAAAAACTAAATCACCCCTTACCTAGTTTAACTTATTTTGTCAAAATGACTAACCCTAATTCTCATCTCTTTGAGGTAGGGTTACAAATTGAACATTGGCCAGATTCGGTTCTTGACTTAAAAATGCCAGTGTGGACACCTGGTTCTTATTTGGTGAGGGAATATGCTCGACATATCCAAGATTTTAGAGCGGTATCAAAAGATAAACAAACAAAACTTTCCAGTAAAAAGGTTAGTAAAAACCATTGGCAAGTAGAGACCAAAGAAGTTGATAATATTCTGATTACTTATCGAGTTTTCGCCAACGAATTAACGGTCAGAACTAACCATTTAGATAATACTCATGGTTATTTTAATGGGGCTGCTTTATTCTATTTCATTCCAGGCTTAGAAGCAACTCCTGTTACTGTTGAAATTATACCGCCTAAATCTAACTGGAAAGTTAGCACCGGTTTACCAGAAGTTTCGGGAAAAGTTAATCAATTTTATGCCAAAGATTTTGACACATTAGTAGATAGTCCTTTTGAAATTGGTAATCATGGGGTTTATTCCTTTGAAGTCTTAGGAAAACCCCATAAATATGCTATTTGGGGAACCGGGAATATTCAACCCAATAAACTGATAGAAGATACAAAAAAAATTATTGAAACAGAAGCAAAATTATTCGGTGGATTACCCTACGATGATTATTTGTTTATTCTTCATCTCACCCAGAAGAGTTTTGGGGGTTTAGAACATAAAAATTCTTGTTCTTTGATTTATTCTCGTTTTAACTTTAAAGATACAGATAAATATAACCGTTTTCTACAATTAGTTGCCCATGAATTTTTCCATCTCTGGAATGTAAAACGTATTCGCCCTAAAGCTTTAGAAACCTTTGATTACGAACAGGAAAATTATACCCCTTCTCTATGGTTTTCTGAAGGAACTACCAGCTATTATGACCTAGTTATTCCTTTAAGGGCTAACATTTATGATTCCAAAAAGTTCTTAGAACTTTTGAGCAAAGAAATAACCCGTTTTTTAACAACTCCAGGACGAAAAATTCAGCCATTAAGTGAGTCCAGTTTTGATGCTTGGATCAAACTATACAGACGGGATAACAACAGTGATAATTGCCAAATTTCCTATTATTTAAAAGGAGAACTAATTTCCCTTCTTCTAGATTTATTAATTCGGGCTAAACATCAAAATAAACGGTCTTTAGATAACGTTATGGCTCAAATGTGGCAACAATACGGAAGCTCAGAAACTGGTTTTACTCCCCATCAACTACAAAGGGTGATTGAATCCGTAGCCGATATGGACTTACAAAGCTTTTTCAATTTATACGTTGATAGCACCGAAGAATTACCCTTTAATAAATATTTAAACCCCTTCGGTTTACAGCTTAAAGCGATTATGGAAGAAGATAAGATTCCCTATTTAGGGATAAGAGTAAAATCAGAAAACAATAAAGAAATTATTAAATTTGTTGAGAAAGGATCGCCTGCTGCTATAGAGGGAATTGACCCAGAAGACGAATTATTAGCCATTAATGGAATCAAGGTGACGGCAGCTCAACTAAAGGAACGCCTGAAGGATCATCAAGCGGAAGAAATCGTTTCTGTGACAGTCTTTCACCAAGACGAATTAAAAACCTTCTCTGTTAAGTTAGGAAAGCCTCAACCGAGCCGATATGAGATAATAGAAATGGAAGATGCCTCACCCCTTCAACAGGAAAAATTAAGGGGTTGGCTAGGAAAAATTTAAAGGAAATATTGGGTAAATTTCGGGTTATAATGGAGGTCTCACATAGAAGACTACCTGAGAAACAGCCAAAGGATAACGGAATACACGATGCACAATTTTCTGCCAATTGCTTATTTTGAGAACCAATTTGTCCCCTTTGAAAAGGCTAAAATTTCTATCGCAACCCATGCCCTACATTATGGGACAGCAGCTTTTGGCGGAATGCGAGGCATTCCTGATCCTAAAAACCCTCAACAAATTCTCTTATTTCGTTTAGATCGTCATTGTCAACGTTTGTGTCAGAGTGCCAAGTTTCTCAATTATGAATTGTCCCCAGAGAAACTACGACAAATTATTGTTGATTTTGTCCAGAAAAATAAGCCAACCCAGTCTTTTTATATTCGCCCTTTAGTTTATAGTTCAGGATTAGGAATTGCCCCGAGACTACACAATATTGAAAAGAACTTTTTTGTCTATGGTTTAGAAATGGGAGAATATCTTTCCCCCGATGGTGTTAGATGTCGGATTAGTTCTTGGACTCGTCAAGAAGACCGTAGTTTCCCCTTGAGAGGAAAAATTAGTGCTGCTTATATCACCTCTGCTTTAGCCAAAACAGAGGCAGTAGAATCAGGGTTTGATGAAGCCCTTTTAATGAACTCTCAAGGTAAAGTTTGTGAAGCAACAGGAATGAATGTTTTTATTGTGAGAAATGGGACTTTAATCACTCCTGGATTTGAGCAAGATATCCTCGAAGGAATTACCAGGGATAGTGTTTTAACCATAGCTAAAGATTTAGGTATTCCTACTATTGAACGACCCATTGATAAGTCAGAATTATTTATTGCTGATGAGGTATTTTTGTGCGGAACCGCAGCTAAAATCGCTCCGGTTAAGCAAATAGAAACCTTTAACCTCCCTGAAAATCGTCCTATTACTGAACAATTGAAAGGGAAATTATTAGGAATTACAGAAAATAAAGATGTCGATTATAAAGACTGGATTTCTGTTGTTCCTTTAGAACAAAAATAATTGTAATTAGCATCAACAAAAAAGATTAAGAAATAAGCAAATTTCTTTTTTTAATAAACCTAGAACCAGAGGTCAGAAATTAAGTCGTAATGACCAGCTTGTTCAGAAGGATAGTCTCCGGCTTCAATTTTTTCAATGATTCTAGGTAAAGCTTTTATGAATGCTGGACTCCGATCTTTAGGATGTAAAGTCCAGGCTTTGGCATTCATTAAAGTTCCTCGAAAATACTTAGTTTTCTCTAATTTTTTCGATACCATAATTTCCCAAGAATCTAATTTTCCCTTACCCGTAATCTGATTGATAATATTTTTTAGAGGTACTGATAATTGATTCAGAAACTGCTGCTTATAGGAACGCCAAATAATAGGTAAAGGCACTAAGAGATCAAAATGTTTACAGTTAACTAAATACGCTCGACTTCCAAAAAATTGAGATTTATAAAATTTGTCCGCTTCTTTCTCGTATGGCCTACTTTGGTAAATCGTTCCATCTTCCGTTGGCGGCCCTGTTAACGGCCTGATAAACATCATCTCAGGAAACTCCTGCATTACTTCAATACCATCTTTAATCCAATCGTAATCAGGTTGCTGGTGTAGTAACATATCGCTGTCGAAGTGAAGCATATAGTCGCTTTTGCATTCGTTGATCTTAAAAATTGACCCTAAGATGGGATACCCTTTATAGTTGTGGGTGCAGCGAAGCGACGTACCAAAGTGCTTGCGGTAAACTTGATGACGATAATTAGGATCATAATTAATATCGACAATCCTATCGACAATATTAGCCTTGAGTAGCTGTTGCGTACATTCTCGAAGTTCCTGCATGGTTCCGACTCCAGGACGGTTGACTTTCTCCCCAGTCAAGGGTGCAGTATCAATGACCAAAACCTTCTCCTCAAAGGGAAAATTGTTCATTTTGACTAAGTGAGGAATGGTGTGCATCATAAAGGAAACATCTGTACGAGCGACGAACATCCATAGGGAACAGCTTGGCAGTGTCATCTAGATTGCCTCTTGTGATTGAAATATTTGCTTTTAAACAGATTAGATTATACTAGAAAGCCGAGGAACTTTATCGCAAATTTAACCGAATGTCGGGCAGAATTCCCTATTCCTCTATAGGTTAGGGACGGTCGCTCGAATGATTTGCCGTACGACGACAAATCCGCGACCTCATGAATGCAAGGGCCTAAATATAAACGGCGTAGCCTCTACTTATTCTTGTTTTGTGCTATGCTAGTTACTGGTTGCGACCCGCCCGACCGACTAAGAGGCCACGCATTGCGTATAAAGTATGTACTCGGCGGCAGATCGGCGAAAAGATTGTACAAGAATAACAAAGTAGGCAGCAATAGCATAAGTCCAAAGTGCAATCTCGACTAAAAGTAATAACTCCTTGGGAAGCAGGGAGTCTGCCTGTGGAGGCGGTGTAAGACCGAGATAAGACTTGTCTTATTGAGGCTACGGCCAATGAGACGGGAAGCCTCAGAGACGAATAAAACCGTCCTTGAGTTGATCTGGTGTTGGGAAGCCCCAACTTCAGGCAAGCAAGTTGGGGTACTTCACGGCCCATGACATCTCAAGTAGAACGAATGCGTCAATATTTTAGAGATATTAAAAATAATCTGGCTAACAACTACTATCAATTTAGGATTAATACTGATCAAGATCCCTATCAAATACGTTTTCGGGAAAAGCCTTTTCGTATCTTGTTCATCTTGAGTCACATGAGGTCTGGCTCTTCTTTACTTACTCATTTACTAAATTCTAATCCTGAAATTATTGGCTATGGAGAAACTCATATTAATTATTCTTCGGAGCTAGATTTTAAAACCTTAATGTTTAAGGTTTATTGGAATATTAAAAACTATCAAATGGATCATAAATATTTGTTGGATAAAGTTTTACATAACCACAAATTTTTAACAGATAATTTTTTGGTTTCTGACCAGGTCTATAGTATATTTCTAATTAGGGAACCTCAAAGAACTCTAGCTAGTATTTTGGAAATCAAACCTCAGTGGAGTGAGGAAAAAGCCCTAATTTACTATCAAGAAAGATTAGGTGTACTAGAAAGTTATGCGAGATTAATTAACAATAAAAAACAAAGTTTTTTTATTACCCATGAGCAACTTATTGATCAGACTGATTTAGTTTTTAATGGCTTGAAAAATTTTTTAGAGACTCAAGAAAGTTTTTCAGAGCAATATGAAACATTAAGGACAACTGGGAGGAAGGGGATTGGGGATTCGTCAGAAAATATTAAAGCTGGTTATATCATTAGAAATCGAACACAAATAGACACAAAATTTTCTGGTGAATTAGTGGAGAAAGCGACTCATTACTTTCAAAAATGCTTAACTACATTATCTACCCATTGCAGCACAATTGATACCAATTGAAGCTCTCCTGGCTGAAGCGCAGTAGAGCTTCAAAAAGAAATATATAGCACGAGTATGTCAATTAGTAGAATCCCCAGGACTCAATTCCCAAGAACCCGGTGCTAAAGCAATCTTCTCTTTAGAGACAAAATCTAAGAAAGCTCTAGTTACATCACTGACAAAAAGTGATTCATTATAAGTACAAGCTACATAGGCTTTTGCAGTCAACTGAATCGCCTCTGGGGTTTGGATTAAATAGATTTGCATTGGTTTAGATGAATCATAGTATACTGATGCTTGGATTGCATCCCAAATGGCATCTTCGGCTTTTTGTCTTTGTTCAGCATTGACAAAGGAAGCGAGATAAAAATTCATCACACATAAAGAAGAGAGATTACCAGCATTTGCTGAACTGACTATTTCAGTCCACAGGGTGTGAGTTGGGATGCTAATGCGATCGTGATTAAGGGTTTGCAAAACTAGAAAAAAAGTATTAAATTTAATCACTTTTCCACTCACGTCTTGAACTGTAATGCGATCGCCGATTTGAAATGGTTGTTTAAAGGCGACAACGGTTTTGAAAGCTAATCCTCCGATAAATGCTGTGATAAGATCGGTGCCATTAGATAAAATCCAACCAAATAAAACCAGAAAGGCGATCCCTAATCCCCTGGTATCTTTATCTGCTTGGGTTATTGCAATTAAAGTAAAAGGTGTTAATAGAATAGTTGCTAGTAAAAGTCCACTTTGAAATAAAGCGTCAATACGACGAGAGGCTAATCTTTCACTATTGTTAATTAAAATCTCTTCTGGTAGGCCTTGAAGTTTCCTTTTATGATAATTGCTTTTCTTCTGTACAAAAACCCCCATACCATAGAGTATCTGGCCACCAATCACCACTCCTAAATAAGTTAGCAAATAAATTACAATTTTGGGATTGTCTAATAGTTCAATGAGTTGATCCATAATAATTTTTTTCTAGATAAAGATTCCTTAGTAAATCTAATCCGATGGTTTCTCGGAGACAAAAAATTACCACAGGTAGAGCTTCTTTAACTATTACATACCTGGTTGATTCTTTCTCTTTTTGTTTTTCTTGTTCTTGTCTCTTAACTACATCAATACGCTCAAAGATACCGAGGGTTTTTTGTCCTAGAGTATAATTAAGTCCAATATCATTTGACACTTCGTTTAAAGTTGAAGGACCACTAATTAACAAGGTAGCTAAACTTCTAATTTCGTCTCTCACCGATGGACGAGATACTATCTCTCTCAAAGCTAAATATTGCTTTTTTATTCTTTCTTCAATTTCTTTACCAGAACGCTCGAAATTTTCTAGGTCATAAATTTGTTGACCCCATTTTTGATAGGTTTTGATAAAGTTTTTATCTTGTTGCTTATCTAAGGGTAGCAGTAAATCAAAATTTTTTGCTCCTTTTAAAAAGCTATAAGCAAAGACATTAATATAACAAGCAATCTCTGATTTCCCTTCAAGCTCTTCTATTGTGGTTAAAGCACCGACAAACTTTTTTATTGGTTTAAACCCTTTAGAACTTTTACGAAAAAGTTTTTCTAGTTGGTAAATATTATCTATTTTTTTTTGATTCAATAAACTAGACAGAGAGTTGATATAGTCATCACCATTTGAAGCTGATTGGTGTAGTTTTTCAGCCGAAATCCCTAATAAGTTTTTATCGTCCCAACCCGTAGTTAATTTCGCAGTGAGTCTCATTTTATCTGAGAAAACTTTTTCCTATAGCATTATAACTTGTTCCTGTTTATCTAGCCCGTTGAAAATTGCTTTAGGGGGCAAAATATTGGTTTTAGGTTATCTTAACAAAAGAGTTTCGGGGTCAGGGACTATGAAAACAAAGAAATATGGATGCTTAATAGCTATTGTCATGATCTTGATGAGTTGTCTAGAAAGACAAGCAAAACAAGTAATTGCTGGTTCTAATGACATAGGGGAGACTGGGAGACTGGGAGATGGGGGAGATAGGGGAGCAAAATGTTAATCCTATATACAGTCCTGATAGAGGGTGCGCAAAGTGAACTACCCCAACTAATTGCAAGCAATATAGTTGGGGCTTCCAATTTCATTGGGAGTTGCGCGCTATTAGACAAGAAATCTTACCTCCTAGCCGTCTTACATTCCCGACCTTGGCATTATCGCTAGTTCCTAACGACAATATCCGTAAGGCTTCATTTCTAATATTTATTGAGGCGTTTATGTCGCGGTCATGGTTTGTGTGACAATGTTCACAAGTTCAGTTTCTAATATCAAGAGGTAAGCTTTCCACTTGATTTAGACTTTTAGCAGATCCGCAAGGGGATCGTCAACATAGCAACAGACAATTTCTTTGGTTTTTCTATCCATTGCCAGCCATACCCAATATTTATTATTTTTGCGGTCATTGATCGTGAAAAACCCAATCTACCTAAGTCAGACACTACCATAGATGACAATGTTTGACTATATTCGTATTAAATGTTTACCATACACCTTTGAGGATTTAACCACGGACAAATCATCAGGAGTATAACGTAAAAACTGTTCTTTACACCGAGAACGTTGAATTTTCCCACTGGATGTTTTCAGAATGGTGGCAGGTCTGATTAAGAC
>JBFRWO010000243.1:0-8646 GCA_051439625.1 Crocosphaera sp.
GCTGTATCCCCTAAAACATAAATATGGAAGGATTTTGTTAAACTAGAAGGTAGTGTATTCAATAATTTTAATGCCAATTGAGATGGTGATGGAGAACCTTTGCCTCTATAGACACGAAAACTCCAAGGAATTCGCCAATTTCCTACAACTAAATAAAGAACAACAATATGTAAACCCTTCTTATGATTATAGACTCGAATCAAGTCTTTTAGATGAGCAAACTTGCCAACTTTTTCTAAAGTAGTTAAATCTATGATAACTTGTAGAATGGGTTTTCTTCCTTATTGGTATTATCAACTTAAGGCAACATCAGCCGTATTCCCTAAAGCTAATAAAAAAGGTGAGTTTTCTCGTTTTAAAGATATGGGAAAAGCAGGAAGTCAAGCACACATAGATGGGGTTAACGCTGTTATTAGAAGAAGTAAAATTGACCAGTTAACTTCAGCTATGGAAGATTTATATGAAAGTTTATTAGATTTATATCCTGATGAAGAAAAACCCGGCCATCGGGTGGAGTAAAATAAAGACTGTGTTGGATTTTTATTGGTTCTTGATTATTGTTCTCTAATTTTAACATAGAACTAAATCTGACCCCCATCAGATAATGATTTCAGGCATCGCTTCTCATATCAACTTTTCTTGGTGCAAGATGTGAGTAAAGCCAGGGAAAATTCGCCTGATTTAGCTAGGCATAAAGTTTCTGGAACAATGAGAAAATTGTCAATCCTAGTTAAATCAGTAGCGAATTTTAAGAAATTTGGCTATGGTTATCTTTGTTATTAAATAGATTAGTTACTGCCAAATTTCTGACCTGGCTTCCCCAATATTAATTTTCCTCGATTCTTAAACACTAATAAACTTCTCACAGGTTTATTAGGAATGATTTTTTTTGAAAAGTTTTTTTATTTTCTTTTTACAAACAGTCTCTAAAACAGTAAACGATTAGGATGAACATCGACGGTTCTAGGGAGTATTTTTTGATTTGTACAGCCTTCTGATGGGGTGCAATTATCTTCATAAAGGGCTAAATCAAACCAAAATGTTGTACCGATTCCAACTTCACTAATAAGATTAATTTGACTATGATGTTTATCAATAATATTTCTAACAATTGATAGTCCTAAACCTGTTCCTTCGAGGGTATGAACTCGATTTTCTACACGGAAAAAACGATCAAAAATAGCTGCTTGATCTTCGGGAGCAATACCAATACCGCTATCAGAAATTTCTACTCTAACACAAGATTTATCATTAAATTGTTTTGATTTAGTTTTAAAATAATAAGCACGAATGACAATCATCCCCCCAGAAGTAGTAAACTTTAGAGAATTGCCAACTAAATTAGTCATCACCTGTAACAATAAATCATAATGTCCTAAGATTAAAGGTAAATTTGCTTCAACCTCTTTCTTTAAAATTAACTGTTTATCCTTGGCATTCAATTGATAACTTCTTAGGGTTTGTTCAATTAATTGGGATAAGTCTACCCCATTCAAATGATAGGTTTTGGAAGATTCTAAACGGGACAAATCTAAGACATCATTAACTAATCTAGTCAGGCGATCAGTTTCATGATTTGCAGTTTCTAGAAATTCTTTTTTTTCTGTTTCTGTTAAGTCTTCTCCAAATTCTGAGAGGGTTTCTATAAAAGATTTAATGTTAAATAAAGGGGTTCTTAACTCATGAGATACATTGCTAATGAATTGACTTTTAGCTTCGTTTAATTCTACTTCACGGGTAATATCTTGTACCGTCATCGCGATTCCTTTCAAGGTTTCTCTGTGTTGATCAAAAACTTGAGTTAGCAAAACTCGCACAATTCTTGATATAGGTTGGCTGATATTAATGCGATATTCTCCTGGGCTAATCCTGGGTTGTAAAGCTTGATTTTCTGCGGTTTCATCGGATACCAATTCATCAGAAACAGCCGTACTTTGCAGCATCATTTGTTCTAAAGGAAGTTGTAACTGCTCTGTTAATTCTGAGGGTAAAAGTTCCAGTATATTTTGACCAATGACATTTTTCCCATCCCAAACAAACATCCGTCTTGCTGTGGGATTAACTAACAATAAATTCAGGTCAGTATCTAATAAAATTGCCCCATCAACAATAGTAGAAACTAAAGTATCTAATTTCGCTTTTTCTGCCGTTAATTCCTCGATATTTTGTTCTTCATAGCGTTCAAGACGTTTGGCCATTTCATTAAAATTAAAAATTAATTCCCCTAATTCCCCACCAAAGGGAAGATTAATTCTTTGTTTAAAGTTTCCGGCTGCAATATTTTTAACCCCTACTAATAATTCTTTGATGGGAAGAGTAATAGTTAAGGCATTAAAAACCGCCCCTAAAATGACCATGGCCCAAATAGCAACAAACACAGCGATGGTAACATCACGAGTTAAATTAGAGGAATTAACAACTGTCGCATTGGGATTAATACCAATGGCTAAAAACCCCAAATTTTGCCCTTCATGTTTAAGGGGAACAAAAACATCCGTTACTTCCCCATTGGGACTTTGATGCTGTCTAACTGAGGGTAAGCTATGGTCGTCGGAGGACAAAGTAGGCACTTGTAAACGACGTTCAATAGTCAGGGAATTTTGAACTTCAGCCGATGAATAGGGGATACCAAAGAAAATTTTTCCTGTGTTATCAGTGTAAATGATGTAACGGATACTGGAAGTGCTTTGATAAAAGCGACTGGAAAAACGAGCGACTTCTGTTAAATTATCCTCAGCAACCAGAGGGGCTACATTAGAAGCGAGTAATAACCCCAAGTCTCTACCAAAGCGCGTATCATTTATTTGCGCGTCCCTCTGAATGGTATTAACTGCCCAAAAGGTTAAACCACTCATAAATAAGGAGACGGCCAGAGTAGCAACCGCCATTAACTTGGTTTGCAGGGTGAATTCTGACCACCAACGTCTGAGAATCTCTTGAATTTGGGATAGGAGATGAAACAAGGCTGACTTAGTTCAAGATTTTTTTGCTTTTATGACCACCAAATAGGGAGGACGTAATCTCCCTCTTTTATGTTCTCATCTTACCCTATGTCTAGGGTAGCCTCCAATCAATTCTTTCAATATATTTTTTGATGCTTTCAGTAAAGGCAGCTCCAATTAATTATTCTGCCTTCTGCCTTCTGCCCCCTGCCTTCTTCAAGAATGAGGTTGTCCAAATAAGACTAGAGAACAACTTAATTTTTTGAGAACTTCTGTAGTAATATCACTTACTGCTAAACCACCTACGGTACGACGACGAAAGGATCTTAAAATCAACAAATCAAACTGATGAGAAGCGCGAATAATTACTTGTGCCGGATCATCATGAATTATCATTTTTATTTGATATTTGTCTGATAATTTGTATTCAGTGATTAACCCCAATAAGCTAGTTTTAAATTCTGTAATTTGGTCTTCTGGGGTTTGGCGATCGCAGATATGTAAGAGAGTTATTTTGCCTTGGTTAGAATCAGCAAGTAGTTGAGCAAATTTAATGGTTTCTAATGTAACTTTACTTAAGTTTTTGATCGGCACTAAAATTCGGTTTAAGTTGACAGGATTATCCAACAAACGCATGACGGCAACAGGACAATGAGAAGACCAAAATACAGTATCTAAAATTGTTCCAAATAGTCTCGCTTTTAAGCCGATATTTTCACTCCATCCCATGATAATTAAGTTAGCATTTTTTTCTTTTGCACTGCGACTAATTCCTTGAGCAACGTCATCATCAATACGAATAATAGGTTGAGCATCTACTTCAAATTCTTGACTAATTTCTATTGCTCGCTCCAATAATATTTGACCTTGTTTAAGGTTTCCATCTACTTGTGGATCATCCATGTGAACACCAGCATTAGCAATACAAACCGGAACAATAATCCCTGATTCTTGTTTAGCTAATAAAGAACCCATTTCCAGCAAATCTCGTTGAGTATAGGGATTATAAATAGGTATAACTACAGTAAAATGCTCATTCTTTGTTTCAGTTTGTAATTGGGGTAACCATTCTTCTAAGGTATTTTCTACATTTCTATCTTCTTCATTTTCTCTTGTTTTTGGTAACGGCAATTTTGTGGCGAATTGTGCCGTTAATACTGGCCCTAAAATAGAGGTAATTAACATTAACACAATAATGCTATTAAAAATAGTTTCGTTGAGCAATCTTTCCCCTGCTGAATTTTGAACCTGATAAGCAGCTAAAGCCGCAGCTAAGGTGGCAGCAACTTGGGGTAATGACAAAGACCACATAGTAAGTGATTCAGCCCAAGTATAACGATAAATAAACTTAGCAACCGTTGCAGCCAGTAATTTAGCAATGATCAAACCACCAACAATACCAATTACTAAAGGTAGTTGAAATTCAATAGTCTTAATAAAAGCTGGAATGTCTAATAATAGTCCCATTCCTATAAAAAAGAAGGGAATAAATAACGTTCCTCCTACAAACTCTACCTTCTCTTTAACGGGACCATTTCCTACCACATCATTTACAGCTAAACCAGCCAAAAAAGCACCGACAATTTTATCAACATTAATTAATTGTGCGCCTATAGCAGCCAGAAAAACAGCTAATAAAACAAATAAAAACTGATTACTTTCCTCATCACCACTGCGCCTAAAGTATTCTTTCCCTAACCAGCGAAAACCAAAAAGAATAATAACAGAATATAATCCCAAAGAAACTAATTGAATAACTAAACTAACCGCCGAAAACTCACCGCTATGAATAGACACACAAATAGCCAACACCAACAAAGCAGCAATATCAGTAAAAATAGTTGCTCCAATAGTCACCATCACAGCTTGATTTTTAACCATTCCTAAGCGTTGAACAATAGGAAAACCTAATAAAGTGTGAGAAGCTAAAAGGGAACCAATTAAAATAGAAGAATTCCAGCCATAACCAAAACTAAGACCGACATAAGTTCCCATTAATAGGGGCAAAAAGAACGTCAAACTACCAAAAACTAAAGAGCGTTCTTTTGTTTTGCGAAATTCGTCTAAATCTATCTCTAATCCTGCTACAAACATGAGATAAATTTTACCAATATCGGAAAATAATGCGATACTTTCTGAATCAGCATCTAACAGATATAAGCCATCTTTTCCTAAGACAACACCAGCAAATAGTAACCCCACTAAACCAGGAAGACGTAACCGTTCAAAAATAGGCGGTAACGTCAAAATAACTAATAATAAGATTGTAAAAGAAACTAAAGGATTATTGCGTAAAAGAGATAACAAATTTTCCATTTAGGTTAATCTTAGCTGATTACTTTAATCATTCTGACATACTCCCCCATTAACCGCTACGCAGTATAACAGGGGATTCGTAATCGGCTGGTTTTGAGTTAGAATTTGTGTGCGTGAAGTACCTCCATCACGTCACAGAGATAGGCGATGCCCGAATAATCGTCGAAAAACTGCGCTGCTACCTCATCGGAAATCTTCACAGCCATATCCCGATTGGGAGTAAGCACCTCGAACTTTATATTTGAGTAGGTGTCGGAAACAGTGGGTCTTCCCGAGGAGCGCACGTTACGACTGCCTTTACCGCCAGCGTCTACAACCGTATAACCGGTAGCCCCGGCTTGGTCGATAATGTCGGCAATTTTTTTCAGGAGCAACTTTTCTGTGACGATAACGAGTTTGGTGGCTTGCTGAGTCATTTTCGATACCTAATATGTATTAATTAAACTAAATAGAAATTTGAGTAAACGGCAGCACTCTGCATTATGGCACTTATCTAGCCGCCGCGTTGGTCTTTGGGTTAGGGGAACACAGGCACACTGCGACCCCTCGCAAATTAGCCGCCAAGTGCCTGAGCCAAACCGATGAAGAGGGGTATTCCTATGGCCAGAGCAACCGGTGTACCGACGGCTGTGGAGGAACCAATATAGGCGGAGGGATTAGCTGAAGGAATCCCGGCTCGTAAAGTTGGCGGTCCGGAGATGTCAGAACTAGAGGAGGCGATAACTGCTAGGATTACGACTCCGCCAAGGCTGAACCCAGTTAGGACGTGAGCAATCATTCCCAAGCCGAAGGCAATCAGTCCATGTAATAAAGGAGCTATAAAGGCATATATGGCGTACCATTGACCGACTTTCCGTAGCTCGCCAATCCTTGCAGTGGCTTCCATACCCATTACTAGCATCAAGATGGAAAGTAACCCGCGGAAGGGAGGAGCAAAGAAGCCATTATAGACACTGTCAGGCACGGTTACCAAACCTAGAGCGAGGCCAAGTAGCAGTGCAGATAGGGCAGAACCCTGGAGGCTTTCCTTAATGATGGGCCATATTTTCACCTTCTCGCTTTCGCGTTTAGGATATCCCTGTGCAGTAATGCTAGTAGTGGTAGCAGTGCTATGCTCACCGTAATATTCTTGTTCGCTGTAAAATTCTTGTTTGCTACGATACTCCTCTTCAGCAATGCGCTGCTTTTTTTTGCTGGAATAAACACTGGCTAAGACGATAGCAGTCACGAGTGCCGGGATGTCCATGAAGGGATAGAGTGCTGCTGCCCAAGCTTCGTATTCGATGCCTTCTGTTTCCATTAGGGTTAGGGCAGCAGCCAGGGTAGAACCACTCACCGCACCGAATAAGCCTGATGTGGCAATGGCATCTAGGGTTTTGACCTTCGGCATTTTGGCCAGGGTGTAGCGACCTATGAATACGATTAATATCCCTGTTACCACAGCTAAAAAGGCGGGCAAAAGCATTGCCGCCAAGTTGGCATTGCGGATGGCAATACCGCCACTCAGGCCAACTTTGATGAGCAGCATGAAGACAATAAACTTATAAACAGCATCGGGAATTTGCAGTCGACTATTGACGGCGGCAACAACCATACCACCAATTAGAAAGCCTAGTGTGGGGGACTGCAATTTACCCAAAAAGAGCGTCACGAAATCAGATAAAAAATCCATATTGTAATTTCTCCTTAATTATTTCTTAGGGGTCAGGAGCTAACAGAATAGAGTTAAATCAATTACCCTTGCATTTCTCATTGATATAACTCTATCTCATTTTGACCATAAAAGCTAAAAGAATTCCAAAAATTTGAGAAGTATTATTTTATTTAATTGATAATTTAAGCTTATGATTTCTAGCTAAGCCATAGGCTTTGCTGAATTAACACTGGTTCGAGAACAATGTCACGATTTTTTTGACGTTGTTCTTGCTTATGCTCTCCTTCTCTTGACTATATTTTCCATAGTTAACCAAAAATAAATATTTATTCCTCTATTACCTTACCTGTATTCATGATCCCAAACAAATTATTAAGTTTTATTGATGAAATACATTTTGTAGCGAATGTTACAGAATCATGTGTTATAAATAGTAATGAGGGTGAAATAAACCAAAGAGGAAATCACCATAAACAATCGGAGTGTAAAAATTATGTCTACCCAACAACAAGCAAGAGCTTTAATGATGCGTCATCATCAAATGGTCAAAAACCGTCAACAATCCATGTTAGAACGCGCGGCCGCTGAAATCGGTGTTGATGTTGAAAAAGATTATTGGACCACCGTTCAAGGTAAACCCTGTTCTGGTTTTCGTAGTTCTTATGATCGTTCTCATGCTGCGATGAGTTAGTTATCTTTAATGTTTTCTTTCATTGAATATTTAGATCATCAAGAAACCCATACGGTAAACGTACCTATGGGTTAATTTTATTTTATTGAAGGTTATTTGTTAGCCTTGAAATTAATTTAAAGGCGGTTTTAAGTATATAAAAATTTTAGAGACAAACCATCTGATTCCAAGTGGGAGTTGGAGTATTTGGACCGGGTGGTATACAATCTCGTTGGCGAGTTTGGCCATTAGATTGAATAGCAAAATCTATTACCCAATCTGTTGCATCTACTCCAAAACTAACAACAGCAATATCTTGACAATTAGAGACAATTCTATCAGAATAACTTTTCATTAAAACAGGGGAATTCATGATGTTTTCAATCACATAAATACTTCTTTGATTAATATATCTTTCCATTTCAGTGTTATAAGGACTGAGTCTTAGGTTTAAATAATTTTTTCTATTAGTAGGATTACCCGGATTTATTACATTTACTGTATCTACTATTACTCTTGTAACTCCTTTTCCTTTTATTTC
Source organism: Crocosphaera sp. (assembly GCA_051439625.1). Taxonomy (GTDB): domain Bacteria; phylum Cyanobacteriota; class Cyanobacteriia; order Cyanobacteriales; family Microcystaceae; genus Crocosphaera. The sequence goes on from JBFRWO010000243.1 coordinate 8,124, forward strand.
ATTAATAACAGAATTAATAGTAGCTTGACAGCTAGATTGTGCTTTAGTTGGTAAACTTAAACCTAGCTGACTGAAAATAAAAATGGATAAAATTAAGTTAAGTTTTTTCATGATTTTTAATCCCTTAAAATTGTGGTTATATGGAAGGAGTTCTTAGCTATAATTGTTCTTCAATATATTTTTCGTTCCGTTTCTTTGCATCTTCTTGATATTTTTTATCCCAAAGTTCTAAAGAGAAGCTACTATCGTATATTTTAGCACTCATAACAATTACAAGTGGAGGCAACCTCGACAAATTGGGTTATATTAAGAAAATGTTAAAAATTATGATAAAGTGATCCCTGTTTAATCCCATTCGTCTTTGAGAACTTTATTAAGCAAACTTACGTCTATAAAACCAATACCAGCCTGATCGGGCAATCGTATAATGACACAATTACACCACGCCTTTACCTTATTCCTCAGTTTGCTGGTGGAAGCTTTCCCCTTTTTGCTGTTGGGGGTATCCTTATCAAGTGCCTTA
>JBFRWO010000244.1:0-2851 GCA_051439625.1 Crocosphaera sp.
TCCTGTAAATTCTGTTTTTGCTGTTCAATTAATCCTTGAGATTCCTCAACGATAATATAATTAATATTTTGATAAAAATCAGGATATTTATTTTTAAAATAGTTAAGAATATCACCAGCTAAACTACCAGTTCCTGCCCCAACCTCAAGCAAAGTAAATGAATCATAACTATCTAAAATAGCTGACATTTCCCTAAACTGTTCAGCTAATAACTCTCCAAAATCTGAACCCAAAGAAGAAGCCGTAAAAAAATCTCCCTGAGAACCAATATTAACCTTACCAGAACTATAATATCCATGTTGTGGATGATATAAAACTAAGTCCATATAATCAGCAAAAGTAATGCAATTATTGGAACTTTTTTCAATAGCATCGATAATAATTTCTAACATATTCTTACCAAAAATTCCATAAAAAAGTAAAGTGGGCATTGCCCACCTTATCTATTATTAACAATTAGTCTTGTTCAAATACCTGTCTTATAGTCTCAATGCGTTCACGATTTACACCTAAATCAGATTCCCCTAAACGGGAAGCAGAACGAACATCAATTAACCCTTTATCTTCATTAACAAAAAACTCCACATCATCGACAAAACCCATCCAATGACTGGTAAACTGAGCATAAAGATAACCATCGCTTTCAGAAATAATCTGAGTTTTTTCTTGTTGATTAATAATATCTTTCAAAGTAGAGATCGCCTCTTCCCCATCTCCTTGATAACTTAAAGGTTGGATAGAATGTTCTGCATCTTCGCTCTGAGAACTAACACAATTAGGTGTACTGGGACAAGGGAGTAATTTCCCATTAGTTACCCCGATATTTTCAGGTTGTGTTCCTGCGAAAAAAGTAGGAACATCAGGAAAAATAAGACGAACCCCTATCCATACCACAACCACAGCAAGAACAAGAACAACACTTAACAATGTTGGGTTAATTGACTTAGATGTATCCTTAGTAACAGACATAACTGAACTCACCAGTTGAACAACTTAAACTAACTTAACATTGAAAAAGCCTCCCCAAAGATTGGAGAGACTTTTTTTTGATTAAACAAAAAGCGTTTAAGCTTCAGATTCAACGTAAATGAATAAAAGGCCCATCACAGAAAAAGCGAGGACGGGGAGTAAAGCGATGAAAATGGCTGGCAAGTAAGCCGCTGCGTATGTACCTGTCATTTGTTATGATCCTGTTGTTTCAATGTACAGTGTTGACATACTCCACTCCCTGAAGTGAGTGGATTCTCCCGAACTTGCGTATAGGGATTACTGGCTCATCCAGACCGCTTAACCATCTCTGCTCTCGCAACAGTTGGCCAGAGGCGGGGCTGTCCCCAGTCGTTCAGGTGGTTGGCCTCAGTTTTCGGATGCCCTCCGATACTGTTTACTTGAAATTTGGGTTTTTTGAACTTTGGTACTCCTTTCGTTTCCCTAGCTGTTTTTACTGTGCTTTCGCCACCACAGGTTCTTAGTTTCGACCTTCTCGGAACGCTTTGCCTCTAGGGTTGCCTAGCCTACGCAGTAGGGGGTCGGGTATTTCAACCAGGGACATTCTACCATAAATTTCGCTTACTGTACGCCGTAAACGGCGGGGAACCTCAAACCCCTAATTTTTCGGTAACATCATGAATCCTACTGGAAAGTTTGCCGAGATTGAACAATTATAAAGATTCTTAACATTCTGCCTAGAGAAATAGTAAAAGGGGAAGACAAGTCAATATACTGCTTAATAAACCAACATATTCTACCCAGAGACTCTGGGAAACGAAAACGCCTGATTAGTCGTTCTGTCTGGAAACAGTGGGAGATGTACTCATCGTTCGTACCAATGTGTTCTAGATAAGTGGCGAAACCTCGTATAAACGAGAATAACCAGGAATTCCCTATCTTGAGTTAGGGAGATTCCCCGTACAAAGCTTAGCGGCGTGCGTGGGAGTATGTCACCAGTCAAATTTAATAATTCATAGAGAAAATCCAAAATGGCAATCGACGCAATTCAACATGGTGGGGACCCTCAAGTAGGCAATTTAGCTACTCCCCTTAATTCTTCGGGGTTCTCTCTCGCTTTTATCAGAAACTTACCTGCTTACCGCAAAGGGTTATCTGCAAACCGTCGCGGTTTAGAGATTGGTATGGCCCACGGTTATTTCATTTATGGACCCTTTACCCTTCTCGGACCTCTGCGTAACACCGAATATGCCAGCACAGCCGGTTTATTAGCTGCTGTGGGTTTGATTGTTATTTTGACCGTTGCTTTATCTGCGTACGCCTTTGTTGGTGTTAGCAAACCTACAGAAACTTTAACCACTCCTGATGTTCCCGAAGACTTAGCTAGTTCTGAAGGTTGGGGTGAGTTTGCGAATGGTTTCTTCATTGGCGGTGCCGGAGGAGCATTTTTCGCTTATCTTCTCTGCCAAACTCCCTATATTGACCTAATTCAACAAATCTTAGGTTAATATTTCTGAGATCAATACTCATTTTTCATCTACTAATAAGGTGGGCAATGCCCACCTTATTTTTGTTTTTTGATTAACTAAGTAGTTTAGCCAAGCGAAACTGGTACAAGAATACGCATTTTGCTGAGGACGTTAATAAGATTAGAGATTCTTCAGCAAAGATTATAGATAGGGGCTGCAAAGAAAAATTTTGTTCAATCCCAGAACTGAGCCAGTAATAATACTCAAGGTTCTCTCCTTGATGATAGTCAATCCTAAAAAAAGTTTGATCGCTAGAAGCTTTGTGTGAAGGGGTTTTTGGAGGATGGAAAAATTTATTTTGAAAAAATTTGGAAAAAAGGGTTGACATTCCCTTGTGGTTTGGTTATATTTGTAAATGCGCGGTTGAGAGCGAC
>JBFRWO010000245.1:0-3499 GCA_051439625.1 Crocosphaera sp.
TAAGACGGGGACTATATTCTCCTGGAATGCACATTCCTATTGTCATTGAAAAAGAACTAACAGAACTTCCTGATATTTATTATGTGTTAGCTTGGAACTTCAAAAAAGAAATTTTAGCTAATAATCAGCACTTAATTGATAAAGGAATTGAATTCTATTTCCCTGTTAATCCTCAAGATATTTAGTTCAGTTTCGGGTGGGCAATATTAACTAAAATTTGTTAACATATATAACAGTTAGTAATTATATCTTCTAAATATTGCCCACCTTAATCTTGTTGATAACAACAGTCGAAGAAAAAATAATTATGGAAACAGTAAAAAATCTTTACGAAACAGACTTTAACCTTTGGTTAGAAGAAACCGCTAGATTGTTAAAAGAAAACAATTTTGAGCAATTGGATATTGAAAATTTAATCGAAGAAATAGAAGCAATGGGAAGAAGTGAAAAAAGAGAATTTTGTAGTCATCTAGAAATATTATTACTGCACCTTTTAAAATGGAAATATCAACAAAATAAACGCTCAGGTAGTTGGAAACGTTCTATTATTGAAAATCGGAATAGGATATTAGACGAATTACAAGACAGTCCAAGTTATAAACCCTATTACGAGCAAATTTTTGATAAATGTTATCAAAATGCCAGAAAATATGCAAAAGCAGAAACAGGTTTATCTATCAAGACGTTTCCTGAAATTTGTCCCTTTTCTAAAATAGAAGTTTTAACTACTGATTATCTTCCCGAAGATAAAAAAAATTAGATATATTGATTTAACTGAATGCTAATTCCACAAACTAAATAATCATTATATTTTGGTATGATACGAAGAATAACGACAAGACGATTTTTGATTTTTCCGTCCGCTTGTGTAATGGAAGCTAAAATGACAAGGAATTACTGATTGTCCATCTTTATCAAAATTAACCCAAAATAGATTAAAATACTTACGAGGTATAGTATTTTTGCTTTGAAGGCAAGGACAGAAAATTAGCAATAATAAACTTTTTTTAAGCAAAAACCTTCATTTGTAACATTTTTTATCTATAATTCTTCTAATTATTAGGTATTTATTCTCAATTTGAACCATATTATCCTCGGAGAAATACATTTTTTCAAATTTTGTCAAAAAACTTTACTTTCTTTTAACATTTTGTTACTGTGTGTATGTGACGACCTTAACTACAGGTTTGTTGTTTCTGATCAAAAGAAACACGACTTTCTATCAATTTCATATAAACTATACGCGCATACGCAAGGATAACTATGGTTCAAGCAAAACCGTTAAATGATAAAACTGCTTCTGAATCCAATCAGATTATTCAGTTTAATCACCCTGTAAAATACCGTACGTCCGAGTGGTACACCGGACACGGTGAAATTGTTGCTAGTGGAGATAATCGTTCCTTTGAAGTATCAGCCAGTTATAACCTAAAAGCCACTGTTAAGTTGGTTAACGACATATTAAACCCAGAAAATCCAACTTTAGCCGAAATTTATAGTAGTCGCGGCCGTTGTGTTGCCATTGTTGATCTTACAGTTGATGAACTGTATGGCGAAGCAATCCGTAAATATTTTGAGTATCACGAAATTTCTTTAGAATTATTCCCTTGTCGTGCTTGGGAGTCCGATAAAACCCCCGAAACCGTCAATAAAATCCTTGCTTATTTAGGTAAAGATGGTTGCGATGTTTCTCGTAACGAACCCGTATTAGTCATTGGTGGTGGTGTTTTAAGCGATGTAGCTGGTTTAGCTTGCGCCCTGCAACACAGACGCACCCCTTATGTCATGATCGGAACAACGGTTATTGCTGCCATCGATGCAGGTCCTTCTCCTCGTACTTGTACCAATGGCAGTCAGTTCAAGAATAGTATGGGTGTGTATCATCCCCCAGTTTTAACTTTGGTGGATCGTACCTTCTTCCGTACCCTAGAAACCGCTCATATCCGTAACGGTATGGCTGAAATTATCAAAATGGCGGTTACCGATGACCCCGTTTTGTTTGAATTAATGGAACAATATGGACCTCGTTTAGTAGAGACCCATTTTGCTACTTTAGGAAACGATGCAGAGCTTTCTGAGATTGCCGATGAAATTATTTATCGCGCTTTATTCTCCTATATGAAGCACGAAGGGACAAATATGTTTGAAACCTATCAGGATCGTCCCCATGCTTACGGACACACCTGGAGTCCTCGTTTTGAACCCGCAGCTAAATTAATGCACGGTCATGCAGTATCTATTGGTATGGCTTTCGGTGCCAGTTTAGCAACAGAAATGGGTTGGTTATCAACAGCAGATCGCGATCGCATTCTTGCCCTTTGCACCTCTATCGGTTTATCTGTTTATCATCCCATCCTCGAAGACATGGACATCATGTTAGAAGGACAGAAAAATATGCGTCGTAAGCGCGGAGAAGGCGGACTTTGGGCCCCCTTACCCACTACCATTGGCCAATGTGACTACGCCCAAGACGTTTCCTCTGGGTTGTTACAAAAAGCTGTGGAACACCATAAAGCATACTGTACTTCTTTGCCATCTGGCGGACAAGGCGAGCAGATGTATCTCAGCGATCTCGGTTTAGCATAAGAAAAATTAATTATGAGTCAATTATTAACTACTCCTCCAGCAGCAAGACCGGTTACCCCCTTGGGTATTCTAGTTGAAAAATTAGAAAGTACCCGTAAATTAGCCGAAACTGAAGCTGTTTCACCCTTTTTATTAACGGCCTTACAAGAGGTCGAAGCCTTAGCATCGGGTCTAGATCCGTACCTAGACGACTGTACCACAGAAGAATCAGCAGCTTTAGCCAACTTAGCTGAAAAAACGGCACAAGAGGACTGGAGTAAGCGTTTTTCTGACGGTGAAACAGTACGTCAGTTAGAACAGGAAATGTTGTCCGGTCATATTGAAGGGCAAACCCTAAAATTCTTCATTTCCATGATGGGTGCAAAACGTATCCTGGAAGTGGGAATGTTCAGTGGTTATTCTGCTTTAGCGATGGCCGAAGCGTTACCGGAAGATGGTTATTTGCTCGCTTGTGAGGTTGATCAATATGTGGCCGACTTTGCTCGCACTTGTTTTGATCAGTCCCCTCATGGCAGCAAAATAGACATCAAGGTAGCTCCTGCCTTGGAAACTATGCAAGTCTTAGCAGAGGCTCAAGAATGCTTTGATTTAGTGTTTATTGATGCCGATAAGCCCGGCTACATTGACTACTTCAAACTGCTGTTAGAGAGCAATTTATTAGCTCCTGGGGGCATTATCTGCGTGGATAACACCTTGTTGCAGGGACAACCCTATTTACCAGCGCAAGAACGCACACCCAACGGAGAAGCGATCGCTCGTTTTAACCGTTTTGTGGCGGATGATGACCGTGTGGAACAGGTATTATTACCGTTGAGAGATGGTTTAACTCTGATCCGACGCAAGTAGTTGACTTGAACCCCGTTGTTAGTAACGGGGTTTTACAATTGACTCATAACTTACACTCAAACACTCC
>JBFRWO010000246.1:0-3341 GCA_051439625.1 Crocosphaera sp.
AATAGCTATTAACTCCTTTGTGGCGGGCCCCAGTATCATCAGTATTAATGTAGGTTGATACAGTCAAGCCCACTTGCAAGATATCTTGTTTTTCTGTGTGATATTGTTCTTTGTCTTCGACTAAAATGCGGTTTAATTGCCCACTGGATATATCAACACCCCAATCTTCCATCATCGTCAGCAGTAAGGGTTGGGTAACATGGCAGTGATGATATTGATAGAGTAAATAACTTTTGAGGGTTGGCCCAAAGTGACCCATTTTTACCAAGGCTTCGGGCAGTTTTCCTCTCACATATTCCCCTGTTGGAGTTTTCCAACGGGCTAACCGATAGCGGATATTATGTGGTTTGATGAGTATTTCTTGAACGGTGTAATCTTGGTAGCCCTTGAATTCTGAGCCGGTGGGGATTTCTTCAATTGGTTCGATTACCTTAATTTCGTGGATTGGTAATTCTAAAGTCTTTTTTCTTTTGGCAGAACCGGCACGTTTCTTCTTTTCTTGGGAGTTGGAGTTGTCTTCTGATGAGGTCTCATTCGCCTCATCCTCATTGGTTTGGGGGTCTTTCTCTTCAAGTTCAAGTCGGGAAGGCTTTATCTGAGGTTTTTCTTTTTCTCCTTTGAGACGAGCAATCTCATCCTTTAACTCTTGGATGCACTCATCCCTCTGAAGCACCAATTGTAATAGGAGGGCTTCAAAATCTGTCAAGGCTTCTCTATCTATTTTCGGGATTTTGTCTAATCTCACTGCCATACCTATCATTCTAGCAGCACCAGAGGAGAAACAAAGTCAGGGCATACTCGAAGCTCTATTGTTAGATTTGTCCCCTGAGTTTCAGCGAGTCCCCCCTGACTTTTTGAGATGGTTCGGTTCAGCTAAAATTTCTGTCGTTTTTAAAATTGTATCTAATTGCTGCTTTTTTTCTATTCCACTAGAATTTTTATACCATTCTTTAAAAACGAATACATTATTAATACTGACATCTTTTATCTTATTAAAGTTAACAGTTCGTAAAGGTTCTGACCAATTTTTAGCATGGTTTTTCCAATATTGTTTCATACTTGGATCGGTTTCAGATTCGTTTATTTTCCACAATAAAGCAGGAAAAGAGCCAGCAGTCCAATGATGGTAACGTCCATGAATCCACATACTTTGAGGTTCTAAATAAAGAGCAGAGAAATACTCATATATTTTATTGCTAAAAGGTGGTTTTCTGGTTCTTTGAGGAAACTTTTTACCAGGAACTCCTCCTCTCTCTGTTAAATAATTTATGGTTTCAATAGACCGATATTTTGATATTTTTAAAGCTAACTCAACTCTTTGCTCCAATGTTAACTTATTCCTTTCTTTCTCTTTTAAACTAAATAAATTTAAAATAATAAAAGTAAAGAGGATTAATCCCAAAAAAGATGAAATCCATAAAAAGTAAGATTTAGAGTTTTTCTTAAACATATTCTTAGTTAAAGTTCAAATATTGTGTTTTACCCTACTTCTAATATTCTCACAAATGAAACCTGATTGCTATAGAATAAATTTCATTATAATAGCTTATTCTTCTTCTCCCCATTTCTTCTTAGATTTTTCAGCAGCGCGTAACGATGGTTTCGACTTCATTTCATAAGGAGAAGGTAATAATTCTAATTGTTGTGGTTTTGGGGTTTTTGTTCCTTCCTTCCTACGCTGTGAGATGCGCTCTTCGCTAGTATCTTCTGCCACTATTTCATATAAGGTTGCCAACTTATTTTTTCCTTTTCCTTTCCGTAAAATACGACCTAATCTTTGCACATATTCCCGTGCGGAACTTGTTCCCGATATAATAATAGCAACCTTGACCTCTGGAACGTCAACCCCTTCATTTAAAACATGGGAAGTGACTAAACTTTTATAAACCCCTTCCCGAAACCGAGTTAAGATGTCGTGACGTTCTTTAACTGCGGTTTGATGGGTGATAGCAGGGATTAAAAAGTCTTGAGAAATGCGGTAAAACGTTGCATTATCATTGGTGAAAATTAACAAGGAATCTTGATGATGTTCGCAAACTAATTCCGCCAAGACTCTTAATTTTCCCTCTGTACCGGCTGCTATTTCTTTTGCTTCTCGATGGGCTAACATTGCCCGTCTTCCGGCTGGACTTCTGGCACTGGCTTTGACAAAAATTTGCCAACCGTTTAAACTACCCAAAGAAATATTAGACTTGCGTAAAAAATCATTCCTAACTTGTATAGCCTGGTCATATTTTGTTCGTTCTGTTTGTGAGAGTTTAACCTTAATTTCTACTACTTTATGTTCCGCTAACGTTCCCCCCGCAAGTTCTTTCACTCCCTTGCGATAAACCACCTCACCAATTAAGCTATCCAAGTCACGATGACTACCATCCGCCCTTTCTGGGGTAGCCGTCAAACCTAAACGATAGGGAGAAATGGCGTATTCGGCAATAACTCGGAAAAAGTCTGTAGGAAGATGGTGGCATTCATCAAATATCTGTAAGGCGTAACGATTTCCCAAAGATTCTGCGTGAATAGCGGCACTGTTGTAAGTGGCAATTAAAATAGGACTGCGATCGCGCGAACCTCCCCCCAATAACCCCACCTCAATATCAGGAAAAGCTGCACTCATTTGAGCGTACCATTGGTGCATTAAATCCAAAGTTGGGACTAAAATTAAGGTAGTGCGAGGGGTTGCGATCATCGCTAACTGGGCTAAATAGGTCTTTCCAGCAGCCGTGGGTAAGACAACCACCCCTTTACGCCCTGAATGTTTCCAAGCTTCTAATGCCTCGGTTTGATGAGGATAGGGTTCCCTCTCAAAACTAGGGGTTAAGTCCAAGGGAAAGAAATTTTTAGCTTCATCAATGATGCTGAGATTATCCTCTTGTAAGGTTTCGATTAAGGTTCGATAATAAATAGCAGGGACTCTAAACTTTTCGATACGGTCATCCCAGGTGGCAAACTCGATCCAAGCTTTACCTCTTGGGGGTGGATGTAAAATTAAAGTGCCGCGATCGTATTTGAGTTTACTGGGACGTGCCATGTCGTCAATTTAGAATTATTTTTTCTATGAACAGGATATCAAAGTTGTTCTTTTACCCAATCCCTAAACCCTTTAATTAAAGCCATTTCTCCCCCTTCAAAATTTTGTAAAAACCGCACAATATCCTCACCTTTAATAAAAGGAAAAATAGCAGATTTATCGGACTCTTGGTATTGATCATTGACTAATTGATAGATTCTTAAAAGTTGACCATCAAATCGCCAAACCTCAGCGACTTTCAACCCTTCATAAATAGCCATTCGATTCAAGGAACTGCTAGTAATATCAATCTCTATCGCTAAATCAGGAGGTG
>JBFRWO010000247.1:0-3994 GCA_051439625.1 Crocosphaera sp.
TTTGTTGAGTATTTCCTAATATCCACATAATATGGCACTTTTATTTGAGGCATAGAACTTAATGAAGATAATAAAGACGCCACTTCTTCAGAACTACGTGAATTACTAGACCAGAAAACGAACATTAGACTTAGTAGAGCAACAATGGGAAGAATTAGTCATAATTTGGATTATACAGTCAAAAAAAAACACTCCATGCTGCTGAGAAAGCGCACCGCCTGCGCTGAGGTTTCCTCAGCGTAAAGACGGAGCAAGAAGAAAGTGAAGAAGTCCAGCTAAAAAGAGTAGAGTTTTGGAAAAAGATTCGAGATATTAAAGTTGAAGACTTAATCTTTATTGATGAATCAGGAGTTAATTTAGCGATGGTAAGACTCTATGCCAGATCATTAAAAGGAAAAAGAGCCAGAGGAGTAAAACCACAAAAACGAGGACGAAATATTTCCATCATTAGTGCTTTATCTATCAAAAAAGTTTTGGCTTCAACTAATATTTATGGTGCAGTAGATGGAGTAACATTTGAAGCTTTTATTGTGAAGAAGTTAGTTCCTGAACTTTGGGAGAATGCCTGTGTAGTTCTTGATAACGCACGAATTCATCTGGGAGAAATGGTCAAAGAAGCCATCGAACAAAAAGGAGCTAAAGTTATTTATTTATCTCCCTATTCTCCTGAATTTTCCCCAATTGAAAATATAAGAGTCCAAGGTAAAATCTATCTTGAGAAAACTTAAAGCAAGAACTTATAAAGATTTAATTGATGGCATTGTTGATGCTATGGCTCAAGTTACTCAACAAGACATTTGTAACTGGTTTACTCACTGCTGCTACTGTACCTCATGAGTCTGAGAAACGCTATATATACTAATTATAATTTAAAAAGTTATGGAGTCTGAAATTTACTCATATTGTAAGTTAACTAACTACTCCATTTTACTCAACAATCTTAAGAAAATATTGATTTCTATGAATATTCAATCAATCACCCATGACCCCATCGAAGGCACTGATAATGTGTTAACCACTGTTATTATTAATCAAGTGGCTTCTCAATGTATTTTAGCCAGATTATTTATTGATGTTTTAGGGAAACCTGGAATTGATAATGATCTGGAAATGATGGGAACTGGCGATACTTGGACCATAATGTGGACTCAACCATTAGCTATCATCGAACACAATCAACAGTTAATTAGAAAAGCTATTACGTGAACTAATGAAACTGATTTTCATATCAATTGTGCTGTTCATTTCATTATTAACTTTAACAATACATATTGAAACAAGAAATTAACTACCCCTCAACTATAATATATGATGAGCGTTAGGGTAGTTCAATAATGGATAATGACCTCTGAGGTTAAGGAAATAGGATTGTATGGGAAGTCACGCTTTTTACTTCTTTTTCCAGTTCAGGAGAGTTTTTAAACCGAATTAATTAATTGTCAATTATCCATTGAGAACACAGATTTATCTCGTTCCTCTATTTGTTTTTAAATAATAATCACCGGTTCTCAGATACCAGAGATCCCTATTTTCCATCAGTTCATAACATAACCCCAGAACCGGTGATTATTTACTTGGATCGAATGCCGCGCTCGTTATCCTTTTTGACGAGGCTAAAACCAGCATTATTCCGTAGTGGTCTCGCTCCGCGAGTGCTGCCGCACCGCCACCATCTTGACTCTTAACGAGCGCGGCATTCTACTTGGATCTTCCTTACAGTTATAGCTGGGCGAATTTTGCGCACCGCTTCGCTGAAACCCCTATTATGAGCGTGACTTTGTGAGCTACTGAGCCTTAATTTTCTTTCCTTGCCATAATATTCGTGCGAGGAAAGAAAATAGAGAAGATAAAAAACTATAATTTTGACCCATAACGAGCGCGGCATTCTATGATAGACAATTGGATATTATAAAGTGGACTAACCTTTGATGCCGTAAGGCGTTGATCACTAGGAAATCTTCCTAATTAGGGTTTGCTGAATGTTTTTAGGCACACCGCAAAAGGACTCTCTGGGCGATCGCTATTGAGTCCCTGATGAAACAAGTTGAATCTTTAGGAGGTTGGGGGGAAATTAACTCTGAAGCTACGTTATGGGAGATTTTAAAGAATCATGATTAATGAATCATGATTAATGATTTAAGACAATGAAGCTCGATACTTGATCCAGTTATCGTGATCCAGCGATCTAGAAAATAGGGGAATGACAGGATTGATGCAAAAGTTAGTATTTTTGCCTCAATTAAAATATCAGGGGCAATGGTTGATTTTCCTGTGGCAAAAGTTTGTTGCATAAAGGAAAGACTTATGCTCTATGTTTTGCTACATTTGTGTTAGAAAAGAAATTTGTTTAGGGACTTCCATAATAATAATCACCGGTTCTCAGATACCAGAGATCCCTATTTTCCACCAGTTCATAACATAACCCCAGAACCGATGATTATTTATTTGATATATTCCTCTTGCCGTGTCTCATAATGTGTCTCATAATATCTTTCTCTAAAACTCTTAGTATTTATGAGACATAATCATGGTTTCAACCCATGAAAGTCAGCCTGAGTTTTGAGCTTGGCGATCGCGTATATTATTTAGTGCGATCGCAATTACTTATGCTGCATGGTCTGGGTTGGGTTAACGAAGTCAGAAGTTCCGAAGCTCCGTAGGGCGCGCTATCGCACAGAAGTTGTTTTTGAGACGAGGATTTAAGCCTCGCCTCAAACGCCAGGAGTATTAGGATTAGGCACATATTTTTTCAAAAATTCTCAGGCTCTCTTCTTCATGAAGAGTTAGATGAAGTGGATTAATCCTTGTCAACGATTCTCGTAGTTGCTGAATTCTTCTGGTTAGATTTTCGTCTAATTGACGAGGTTTCTCAGCCAATAGCAACAAAGCTGGATTGTGCTGCCATCGGTCGGCAATATGAGCGTAAATGGTGGTTGTTCTGGGGTCTGCATGGCCCAACAAATCCTGAACTTGTCGCAAAGAAGCTCCTGCCCTTAAAGACAAGGTTCCTGCGGTATGTCTCAAGGAATGCGCGCTAAGCTTTCTCTCTTGCAACTTATCCCGAGTTTTTGAGGAGTTAGTATCGGTTTTTTGTCGAGATTTACTCTCTTCCCCTCCGATTTTAGGTGTTTTATTCAACTTAGAGGTCAACTCTTTTAACCCAATTTTCTGTAAATATTTATCCACAATCCGTCGGATTGATCTACGACTTAATCTTTGCCCTCTTGTAGTATGAGCCACAGAAATAAAGATCGGGGACTCCTTTGTTAACTTTTCTCCATTTTTTCGTCGCTTAGCCAAGTATCGCCGCAGCAATGAAGCTAAATCGGAAGTCAAGGGAACTACTCGAATGCTCCGTTTTGACCAAACTCTAAGACCCACATTGGGTCCATCCTTGACAATATCCCCCACATTAACACGGTGCATTTCCACCGTTCTACATCCTTCTAACACCATCACCGAAATTAATAAGCGATCGCGTAACGAATGGACAGAATCATCATGGGGTAACTCATCCAGCAATTGCTGCACTTCCTCCCTTTGCAGGTAGTTGAAATTAGCAGCAGGATCTTTAACCTCTTGTGGTGGTTTCAATCTCAAGGCCGGATTACTCAGAACATAACCATTCTCCAGCAAAGCATCATAAAACCGACGTACCACACTCAATTTCAGGGCAATAGTCTTCCGTTGGTATTGGGGAACCAGCCAATGTCGATATTGTTTTAACTGAGTAAAAGTAGCAGAAACAGGATGGACTCCCTCTTGTTCACACCAACGAAGAAATTGCTTGAGGTTAGAGCGATAGGTTCGGATAGTGTCATTGGCCGCCGCACCATCCCCCACATCCGTAGCCACAAAGCCATCAAAAAAAGTCAAAAACTGCTGCCATTCAACTAGAACAATTTTACTTGGAGTGATAGGGATCAAGTTAGACAAGGTACGGCTCCTTTGCTTGAATGACCTTGATCTTAGCATCTTTGAAGTCCGATAAATT
>JBFRWO010000248.1:0-8334 GCA_051439625.1 Crocosphaera sp.
CAATCAAAATAAAGAGACAAAGAAACCTATTTTTCTTTATTTTACAGGTCATGGAATTCTTAATGAAAGAAACAGTAATAATAATGCTTTAATGCTCTGGAATAATACCCCCGTAACAGTAGCAAAACTATCAAATACTCTTAATAAATTACCCCAAGATAGTCATATTGTTACCATGATGGCTCAATGTTTTTCCGGTTCATTTGCTAATTATATTTATGAAAATGGTGACCCCAATCAACCCTTGACAAATCAAAAAAGATGAGGTTTTTTTGCTACTATTAAAACCTTGCCATCTGTGGGGTGTACTCCTGAAGTTAATGAAGCAGATTATAAAGATTATAGTTCCAGTTTTTTTGCTGGATTAAGTGGAGTTAATCGTATTGGTCAAAAAGTTGCTTCTGCGGACTATAATAAGGATGGAAGAGTTAGTTATTCAGAAGCACATGGGTTTGCTAAAGTAGATAAAAAAACATCTGATTTACCCGTTTCTACCTCTGAAGTTTGGTTACAACAAAAAGCAAGTGAAGAAGATATTGAACAGGTATTTAATATCCCAATTATTGAATTAGAAAAAGTTGCTAATCCTCAACAAAAATATGTCATTAATTCTTTACTGAAGTTATTTCAATTTGATCCTCAAAAATCTTATCTAGAAAACCTAGACACTTTACAATCTTATCAAGTCGCTACTATAGAACAGAAAGCTTATAAAATTAGACTTTTAATGGAACTATTAAACGTAAAAATGGAACAGAAAATTAGGCAAAGTAATAATCCAGAAGAAATCGCTATTTTAGAGCGTTTAATTAACTGTGAATCAAGTTCTTGGAAATAGATATCTAAACTTTATTATTTCCTTTTATCATTACATTTTATCAATTCTAAACCCTGGTGCTTGATAATTTTTAGGTAAATAGTTAGCAGGAATTGTATTTTGATTTCCATCTCGAAGTGCCGAATAATGAGGGGATAAAATTTCAATATCTGCTTCATTACATTTATCCTGAATATTTTGGTGAAGATCAGAATAAATATAAAACAATTTACGGGTTTTATCCGTATACACATTTAACTCGTAACTAACATAAAAATCATCTAAACTGGTTTGTAAAACGAAGGGTTGAGTATCTTTTAATAAAGCGTTTGTCTCATCAGCCGCAGCTAGTAAAACCTGACGAACTTTGCGCCAAGGAACATCATATCCTAACGTAACAGTGGTAGAAATAATTAAAGGTATTCCTGTTTCTCTTGCTGAGGCACTAAAGTTAACCACATTACTATTTAATACGGTAGCATTGGGTAAAGTAACAATGACATTTTTCGGGGTACGAATGCGAGTTACTAGCAATGTTTTGTCTTCTATATCACCAATAATATCACCAATTTGTACCCGATCGCCTAATTGAAATGCACGGGTATAAATTAAGATGACACCTCCTACAGTATTAGCGACAGCAGAAGTTGAACCCAGAGAGAAAAGAATCCCTAAAAACACAGAAATACCTCGAAAAGCAGGGGAATCAAACCCTGGAAGATAGGGAAAAGCAATGACAGCACCTAAAGCAATAATAAGAAATTGTACAATGTTATAAGTTGGGGTTGCCCAATCTTGATAAAATCCAGGTATGGTAATATTGCCTTGTTCCAGTTCCCGAAAAACAAACTTGGAAAACCGAATAACATAGTAGGTTGAAACAGCAATTAACCCAATCATAAAGACGTTGGGGATATAGTCAATAACCGATTCAGAAATATAAGCAATTGCTCTAAAAATGTACTCAAAAATTTGCCTTGATATTTTCCGAGTTAGAGGGAAAAAGCTCAGAATAAAAGGAATATATAGAAAGAGGATTAAAAGAACAATAATAGCTCGAACTAATTTAATAAATCCGATCAAACCATCCGTTACTTGGGTAGAACTGATCAGGTTAACATTTTGAATCCTCAAACTAGGAATAACTCGATCTTTCCAACTTTCTAAAAGATTAAAAATTCTCGGAAAAATAAGATCCATTATTTTAAAAATACAGAAAAGAGATAAGGTGGAAATAGCAGTCCAAACTAAGCTTAAAATTCTCGCAACTAAAGTTCTTTCTTCCCTAAACTGTGTAATGGATGTTGTAATGATTTCTAAGTATTCTTCTCCTAATTCTTGACGAGTTTTTCTGGCTGCATCAGCATCTTCTTGTGTCAAGGTAGCTAAAATTTTATCATCGGCAATAATACTGGTTATAGTATCAGTTGATTCTAATTTAATTGAGTCAACTGATAAGGTGTTATCTTCGGCAAACTTTTCTAATCTAGTAGTAATTGTATTAGCTCTTTCTTCGGGAGAAAATGATCCCGTCGGTGCTTGTATTTTGAATAAGGTTTGCTCGTTTAAAATAACAGCATAACCATCAATTACATCTCCATCAATAATATTATCTTGTCCATGAACTAAAGGAGAAATAAAAATAACAGATAGAGCAATCAATACAATACTAATAAAAGACCTTAATTTTTTGTGCATAGCTGATAACCCTGATTATAAACGATAACGTGAGTACAAGTAACCGATCAAAGACAATTATTTATTCAACCAGCTTTTTAAATCTTCTACATTAGCAAAATCAAAAATAGATTCTCCTAAAGCTTCAATTTCCTCAATTTCTAAATCTTGAATCTGCGTTTTAATTTCAGGGTTAATTGCACCTAATTTCCGTTCAATTAAACGAATAACTAAGTTCTTTTCTCTAGTAATACCCCGTTCAATACCTTGTTCAATACCTTGTTCAATACCCTGTTCAATACCCTGTTCAATTCCTTGTTCAATTCCTTGTTGCATCCAACTGGTAATAATTTGCATAACATCCTCCTGTTCTTGAGGTAGAAAAGTGTTTAATTCAGATTGAAAAATGTTTTCTTCCACTGGATTTAAAGTTAGATAAGTATCAATAAATCCTGAAATTAATTGCATTCTAGCTGGATCTAGTTTTAAAGTTACTAATAACCTTAAACATTGCGCTTTGACTTTGGCACGATCTTGAGCAGCTATTTTCATTTTAGCCATTAATGCTGATGCAACTGGATTAGGTTGATTAATAAAATCTAGCCAATTTAATTGATTAAGCTGCACTACACGATAGTTAAAGTTTAACACTTCTAAATCAGGAAATTCAACCTTGTATTGACTGTCTGCTTCCTTTTGAGGATAATCATAGGAGAAGATAACAATAGGATAAATAGGTAAAGCAAACTTTTCATGAAGACGAGCAAAATAAGAGAACATTCTTCGATTAAAGTTACTTTGTGAACTAGATTGTGCTTCGATATGAATTAAGAAAAAAGAAGGCTGATTTTTAAACTTAACTTGAGCAATTAAATCAGTCTCATATTTCTCTCCTTCAGTAACATCCGTGAAAATTTCTTTATCCAAAAACTTGATAGAAGTACCATCAAGATAGGTGATAACTTGAGGAAAAAACAACTCGATAAATTCAACAAAAAAGGTTGAAAGTAATTCCTTAAATAAGCGATCATGATCAATCATTCTTTTTAACAAAATGTCGGTAGAAGTCCTCAACTATAAATTATACTTCTGTACGATACCGCCGGAACAACGTTTACGGAACTTCTGACTTCTGACTTCATTCAACTCCCTGTACGATCTTGTAATTCTTGACTCATATAACAGCGATCGCCTAACTTTTTCAACAGAGGACCATGTAACCCAAATTGAACCACACTCACCGATGCAGGTAAAATATCAATACGGTCACGATAGCAACCCAAATCAATCCCTAATAAATGACATAAAATAATTCTAATCGTAGTTTTATGGGAGACAACTAAAACATTTCCATCGGGATAGTTTGCCTCAATTTCTGATATAATTAACATGGCACGACTTCCCACCTGTACAGCAGTTTCTCCATCAGAAGGAGGATTCCAAGCAGGTTCAGTCATCCAGTTAATATAGTCCTCTAAATAATGCTCTTTAACCCAGTCACGGGTGCGATTTTCCCATTGACCAAAATTCATTTCTTTGATTCCATCTTTAAGCTGCATTTCCATCCCTACTGCCTCAGAAAGAGGTTTTGCAGTAGCAATAGTGCGCCTCATGGGACTAACATAAATAGCAGACCAATCAACAGATTTGTAACTATCAGCAAAAGCTTTGGCCATCTCCTTTCCTTGGGGAGTTAAATCAGGATTAAGAATCCCACAAAAACTATCATTGAGACTATTTTCTGTTTCTCCATGACGCAAAAAATATAAAGTTAAACTCATAATAATCCTGCTTAATTTTCCCAGATAAAATAAATTTTTCTACCATGAATAATAGTAATCAAATCTAAGATAGAATTGATGTATGCTATGTTACTTAAAATAACCATTAACTGCTAAAGTAAGCAATATCTACCTTAACCTAAAAAGATAACCAACGATTCTAATTTAATGATGACCTTTAGAGAAGAATTTGAACTACTGCTGCGAGCTTGTTACCCCTTAATATATATTCCAACCACAGAAGAAGAAAGACTAGAAACTGCGATCGCCCAATGCGGACAAACCCTACAAAACCGCACTATTTATATTTGGGACTTCGTAGACGGCTATCAAGATAACCCCAATAATGAAGGCGTGGGGAAACGCAACCCCCTACAAGCATTAGAATTTGTCGAAAAACTGCCCAATAACATCGGGGGAATCTTCATTTTAAGAGACTTTCAACGCTTCTTAGAAGATGTCTCCATCTCCCGTAAACTCCGCAACCTCGCCCGTAGCTTAAAATCTCAACCCAAAAATATCATCATCATTGCCCCCCAGGTACAAATTCCCGAAGAACTAAGCGAAGTCCTCACCGTAGTTGACTTTCCCCTACCCACCGGCACAGAAATCAAAAGCGAAATACAACGCCTTCTAGGAGCCACAGGACAGCCCTTATCTGATACCTTAGTAGATGAATTAGTGAGATCCGCCCAAGGACTCTCCTTAGAGAGAATACGCCGTGTTTTGACCCGTTGCATCGCCAGTCATGGACGCATCGAACCCGAAGACGTAGAACTGATTTTAGAAGAAAAACGTCAATCTATCCGTCAAACCCAAATTCTCGACTTCTATCCAGCCACCGAACAAATATCCGATATTGGCGGTTTAGACAACCTCAAAGACTGGTTACTGCGCCGAGGTGGAGCATTTAGCGAAAAAGCCCGTTCTTACGGCTTACCACACCCTCGGGGACTACTATTAGTAGGTATTCAAGGCACAGGAAAATCCCTCACCGCCAAAGCCATCTCCCACCATTGGCACTTACCCTTACTCCGTCTCGATGTAGGCCGACTGTTTGGGGGTTTAGTAGGAGAGTCCGAGTCTCGCACCCGTCAGATGATAAGTTTAGCAGAAGCCTTAGCCCCTTGTGTATTATGGATCGATGAAATAGATAAAGCCTTTGCCGGAGTAGAGGGAAAAGGAGATGGAGGAACCACCAGCCGTGTTTTTGGGACATTTATTACCTGGTTAGCCGAAAAAAAATCCCCCGTATTTGTAGTCGCAACAGCCAACAATATTAAAGCCTTACCCCCAGAAATGTTACGTAAAGGCCGGTTTGACGAAATTTTCTTTGTAGGTTTACCCAGTCAAGGGGAACGAGAAGCCATTTTTAACGTCCACTTATCTAGACTGCGACCCCATAATCTCAAGACTTACGACATCAAGCGACTGGCTTATGAAACCCCAGATTTTTCGGGGGCAGAAATTGAACAAACCTTAATCGAGGCCATGCACATTGGCTTTAGTCAAAACCGTGACTTTAGCACCGATGATATCTTACAAGCAGCCAGTCAAATTATTCCCTTAGCTCGAACGGCACAAGAAGAGATTGAATTTTTGCAACAATGGGCTGCCGCCGGAAAAGCCAGGTTAGCTTCTCGTCAAAGTGGCTTAAATTCTCTGACTCCCTAACCTTATTATCCAGCAACTGCGACACAATTATAAGTTAGACACTGTTAAGCTGCTGCTTGAGCTTCTGACAGTCTACTTTGCACTCCCGTAGAACTCCCATTGCCAGACCACCACCCGTCGTCTCGCCTTCAAGCAAAATGCCAAGCAACAGATGTTGTGGGGTTATCTGTTTGTGACCTTGCTGGTTTGCCTGTTCAGCAGTTAGCTCCAGCACCCGGTAGGTACGAGGTGTAAAGGGAATTTCTGCCGGAATATCTGTAGCAGAAACTTTACAGTTAGCTAACCAGTCATCAATGAGGTTTTGTGCAATGACCAAGTCTACGCCCTGGTTCTTCAGAGCCTGTGCGGCTGGGGTTGTTTCCACAGTTAACAGCCCTAAAATTAGCCCTTCTGTGCCGAAAAAGTTGAGGTTTAGCTCTCGCATAGCTTCCTGCCCTCTGTTCAGCACTTCACGGGTTTCGGGGGTGAGGCGATCCCAGGAAAACCCGACCATCTCTTCCCGTACTGACAACAGCGCCACCGCCTTGAGAATATATTCAAGCGTGGGGGCATCTAATGTACCCCAGCTAGCGGCTTCGGCTCCCTCTTGCTGATAGAGTTGGATGAGGGCTTCGTAGAGTTGCAAGTCATCACCAACAAATGACCGAATGTCGGAACGCCACTGCCATGCCATTTGTCGCACCTCTGGATCGTTGAGGTCACGACCTTGGGTGATATGGGATTTTGCCTGTTCCACGAAATGGAGCCACTCGGCCTGCCCCTGATTCAATCTGGCTTCAAGCAAATCATGTTGTTCTTGGGTCAAATATTGTTGAGTCATAGTGAGGTTCTCTATTATCTGCATAATATCGTCAACCGCAATAGATTCGGAGGTTTGGAGGTTTTGGGCAAGGGTGCTGAGCTTGGTAAAAAGCGACTGCGACACTGCTATCTGCTCTTGGAGTCGCGCCAAATGCAGATTGATGACATTCGGTAGTGAGAAGTCCGAATTCTCCAAACACTCGCGAATTTCCTTGAGGGCAAAACCCAATTGTCGCAACGACAAAATTTGCTGAAGTCTAGCAATGTCGGCTTCGCTATACAGTCGATACTCCGCCTCGGTGCGATGCGACGGTACCAGTAAACCAATCTCGTCATAGTACCGCAAAGTCCGAATGGATAATCCGGTCTGTTTTGCTAATTCCCCGATTTGTAAAAGTTTTGGCATAGGTCGCCTTGACTCCAATTTCTCAGAAGATTACGGTTAATAACTAAATGCTAAAGAATGACGTAACGTGAGAGTCAAGGAGAAGATTAAATCATCGATTTTGACGGGAGATTCTAAATCAAAAGAAAAGCTAATAAGTGTAATTTAGTGGGAACAGTGGCTAACTTACCCCGATCAACGTTAATATGCAACCTTAAGTTATCTCATATCCTGTTATCATTATGAATCGTTTATCTGGCGTTTTTCAATTTTTATTAGGATTTTTCCTCGGTATTTTTCTCTTAGTCGGGGGAACTGCTTCTCTTGCTTATGTAGTCTTTTCGCGCATGAGTGTTAACCCGGAAAAACCCACCTTTGCTGAAGAGAAACCCCCAGAAACTACAGCTAAAGCTGACAGTCAACCAGTTTCTAACCAAGAAAGCAAAACTGAAGCCGTTGAGGAAGTGGCGGCCACGGAAACGGTTTTTGAAGAAGAAACCGAAGAACTACCCGACGGTGCTTATCGCGCTAAAGTCACTTGGTCAACCGGTTTAAGTCTGCGATCGCAACCTGCTTCCGATGCCGATAGAATAGGTGGTGTTGGCTACGATGCCGAACTAATCATACTCAAAACCAGTGCCGATGGTGATTGGCAGCAAGTCCGTCTCCCAGGCAGTCAACGAGAAGGTTGGGTAAAAGCCGGTAATGTAGCCAAAATAGACGAATAAATGTAGTAGGGTGGGCATTGCCCACCTTAAATATTATTAAACGTCAAGATGAGCAGCTATAGTGAGATACGCCACCAGCATCAAAAAACTGCTTAGGTTTTAGACGATAGTATTTATCTTCTATTTCCTGTGATTGCTCATCATAGGGGTTGCTAAACACTTCTTGTAACTCTTTGACTAAGGTGTAGTCACCTTGCATGGCTTGTTGGTACGCTGGAACAATCAACTCTCTCGCCATGTATATTTTGGGTTAGTCTGTTTCATATTTTTTGATATCTCAGCCAGATTGCCCTCGTTAATCTCGAGTTCGCGCCAGCTTAAGAGCCAAGATTGCCATTGTTCATCGAGTTGTTCTGAAGTTTTAACATAGAAGCTCTTTTTCAATGGTTCAACATCCTCTGGTATATGGGATAACTCGCGGAAGAAAATGGTGTAATCTACCTCTGAGTCCGTCATTAACTCCATTAGTTT
>JBFRWO010000249.1:0-3592 GCA_051439625.1 Crocosphaera sp.
TAGATTGTAGATTTTTGATTTATTGTAGATTTTTGAGGGTAGATTGTAGATTTACCCATGTTTAAAAACAAGGGCTTGTTCTTACTCAATCTCCAATCTCCAATCTCCAATCTCCAATTTTTTGTCAGGATAATTACTTTTTTGATAATCAGGAAAAAACACATAATAACCCAAGTTTGCTAAGTGAGATAAATGTTCTTCATAAAATTCTGGTATGCACAAAGCAAAACCATGTAAATAAGTAATAACTTTCAGTTTACCGTTTTCATTGTAAGGAATTTTTGGCACATAAACCCTTAAATAATCCCCATCTCGATGACTACCTGTTTGATAAACTGTATAATCTTTTTCTTCTCTAGCATAGATTTGATAGCCCTCAAATTCAAAACATTTCCAGTCTTTTTTTGCCGGTGATTTTTTCATAGGAATTAGTCTTCAATAAATAATAATTCTTTTAACCCTATCTAACTACAATTTTGAGTGAACTGATCAACATGGTCAAAAAAATTAACATATACAAATGTCTGAATAGACACTAAGCTAACACGCATTTAAACAAGGTATTGATAAATTAGTAAACCTGAGTTCGGTGTTAGGAGTTAGGAGGACGCTACGCGCACCTTCGGTGGCGGAGTTATGATTTTTTTAAGGAGAGAATGAAGGTTTGAGACTTCTAATTTGAGTCATTTTTCTAGCAATTTCCTTATATCGAACTCAGGTCAGTAAACAAACCATAAAACTCACTTCCCGTCTCCTGTTTTTACCGTCTACGGAGTCAGTTACTGTGGAGTGATTTAACTACTTAATAGCTTATCTAATCTCGCAAAACATAACCTACACCGCGAACAGTTTGAATCAGTCTTTTTTCTTGTTCTGCTTCTAATTTTAGGCGTAAATAACGTACATAAACTTCTATAATATTAGAGTCTCCCATAAAGTCGTAACCCCATACCCTTTCTAATATTTGATCTCGAGTTAGGACTTGTTTAGGATGGGACATTAAATACTCAAGTAAATCAAATTCTTTGGCCGTCAGTTCGATTAAGCGATCGCCTCGGAAAACTTGACGGGTGTTGCGGTTTAAGCTAAGGTCTAAAAATTCCAAACAATCAGGATCTTCCTGTTGATTTCTTCTTAGGTTTGCCCTGACTCTAGCTAATAATTCTTCTAGATTAAAAGGTTTAACAATATAATCATCGGCCCCTGCATCTAAACCGGCCACGCGATCGCTGATATCATCTTTAGCGGTTAATAAGATGATGGGAACTTTACTCCCAGTTTGTCGCAGTCTTTTACAAATATCTACCCCTGACATTCCTGGTAACATCCAATCCAATAAAATGAGGTCAGGATCGCTTTCTCTGGCGTTAGAGAGTCCAGATAATCCATCATTAACCACTGTCACATTATACCCTTCGTATTTTAGTTCTAATTCAATAAATTGAGCAAGTTTGGCCTCATCTTCAACCAGTAAAATGTTGGGGTTACTCATAGTATTTTTCAATTGAGTGTATCAATATTTTAGTTAAGTTTTCTTCTTCGTTTTGAAGGTTTAAAGAGAAAAGGTAAGAAACCCCCAATAATTAAACCACCTCCTAGACAAAAGGATAGTAAAACCCCGATGGGAAGTTGAATCGATTCCCAGAACAAGAATTTTAGGGAAACTGCGGTGATATTTTGAATAGAAAAAATAGAGATCGCCCCTATCCAAAAGGCAATTATCACAGCAACTATAACATTTGTTAATCCTTTGAGCATAAGTATTATTTGTTCATTTTTATTAGAAATTAGCGATAAAATCAAGCAAAATTTCTTGATGAATATCACCCAAAGGACGAACATCACCTAGTTTATGAGAATAACATTGTCCTTTTTTAATCTCTTCAGGGGAAACTAACCCTAAGTCTGCCCCTTCTCGTAAGATTAAATCTTCGATAGATACTGTTAATTCTGCATGAAAAATATGGCGTAAAGCCCTTTCATCATCATAACGACGGAAAAAAAGCGGGTTTTCAAGCTGATAATTAATCTCTTCTAAAACCTCTCGTTTAACCCCTATTTCTGGGGTTTCTCCTGGTTCGAGATGACCCCCAAAAAACCCCCAGCGATCGGGATAAATAATGGTAGGAATATTGTCCCGTAACTGCATCAAAAAACGACCCTCTTGATACAAAATAGCCAAAGCGACAGAAGGAATATTATTTGGTGTTGCGTTTGTGAGGGAGGAGAAACTCATTGGGATCAGGTTGAGAAACAGGTTTAACTTGGGTTTCGGTATCAACTACAGGTTGAACCGTTGAGGTACGATCAGGGGCATTAGCCTCTAGTTTTTCAACCTCTAAGATATACAACTCTCCCATATCTTGACCACCGATAGGAATTGCTTGATAAGTAACTTTTCCTGTGATCTGCACGGTTTCCCCGGTTTGGGGTAAGGGCCCGTTGGTAACTACCCAAACGGTTCCTGTTGCATCTTGTAGTTGATAAGAACCACTACCCATAAACGGGGCGTGATCGACTACTGTTCCCTCTAAAGAGATAATAGCTTCTTCTGACGTGGTTTCGGTGGAGGGTTGGGGAGAAAGTTCCCCGATGGGGGTGATAGAGGTTTGCGCTAACCCTAAATAGTTGATGGGGGTACAACCGATCAAACTTCCAACTAGAAGGGCAAAAATACCACCATGAACCCCTCGAATGTTTAAAACTTTCATGATGAGTGCGGTTAAATTGATTGTCTTGATATAGGCTAAGCTATAGGACACCATAAATTACTCCTACGTTCCACATTTATTATGTTATCTATGTCTTCTGAAACTGCTTCTTTGTTAAACGGTAAAGCATTAGCGCAAAAAATTCAGGGAGAATTGAAAGTAACGGTTGAAAAGTTACAAGGGAAGATCGGTCGTCCTCCTGGTTTAGCGGTTATTATGGTAGGAGATAACCCGGCTAGTGCTGTTTATGTTCGTAATAAGGAAAAGGCTTGCGCTAAGGTAGGAATTGCTTCTTTTGGTCGTCATTTACCCACGGAAACGCCACAAGAAGAGGTGGAAGCTTTAATTCATCAATTAAATGCAGATGAACGGGTTGATGGTATTTTGGTACAGTTACCTTTACCTCCCCATTTAGATACAGTAAAGTTACTCCATGCGATCGCCCCGGAAAAGGATGCTGATGGTTTGCATCCGATGAACTTGGGCCATTTAATACGGGGTGAGGATGGGTTACGCAGTTGTACACCAGCAGGGGTGATACGTTTATTGGAAGAGTATAATCTAGATGTTGCTGGCAAACACGCTGTGGTGGTGGGACGTAGTATTTTGGTTGGTAAACCTTTAGCTTTGATGTTGTTGGAAAAAAATGCAACGGTGACGATCGCCCATTCTCGTACTGCTGATTTAGGGGAAATGACCCGTCAAGGGGATATTATCATCGCTGCGGTTGGTAAACCTAATTTGATTACGGGGGAGATGGTTAAACCCGGTGCAGTGGCCATTGATGTGGGCATTAATCGTATTATGACAGAGGAGGGTAAATCTAAGTTAGTGGGTGATTTTGAGTTTAATTCTGTTTCTCAAGTTAGCAGTTATATTAC
>JBFRWO010000250.1:0-24565 GCA_051439625.1 Crocosphaera sp.
AAGCTATTGATTACTTCAATACAGCGATAGAATTGAATCGTTTTAATTCTATCGCTTATCATAATCTTGGATTAGTTTATCTCTTACAAGATAAATTAGATGAAGCCAAACTCTTATTAACAAAAGCAGTAGAAATTAATTCTTATGATGGAAACGCATTTTTAAGATTAGGAATTTTACAAGCATTAGAAGGAGATATAGAACAAGCTAAAATAAGTTGGCAAAATGGATTAAAATGGTATGGAGAATATGCACAAAATAAAAGAATTTTTCGGACTATTTATCTTATTGCCCTTGGAGAAATTGAACAAGGGTTAACGACATTACGAACAATTTTAAGTAAAGAAAAGCCACCTATTGGTTTATTAAATCGAGTTTTAGAAATCGCTTATCTTCTGAAAAGATGTCCTCAACTTCAAGGAATTAATGAGGCTATTATTATGATTGAGAATAATATCAATTATCAACTATAAATTCTCAAATTCATCAACAGTTAAACCAGCTTGTCTTAAAATACTGCTAATTGTACCAATTGTAACCTCTTTATAACGTGGAACAATGGTTGTTCGCTTCCCTTCTATAGTATCTTTAGCAAATTTAACATGACTTCCTTTTTGACTAACAATTTGAAATCCAGCGGCCTCTAACTTGCGTTTAATTTGACGATAAGATAAAGGCTTAAGCGGCATTAATTTCTACCTCTATTTTCTGTAATTCAGGAATAACTGTTGCACAAGGTGGTTCAAAATGCAACTCTAATGCTTCTTGAAGATTAGTTAATGCTTCCGTCTCTGTTTTTCCTTGACTAGCAATATCAATATCTAAACATTGAGCAACAAACCAATCACCTTCTGAAAAAATTCTTGCTGTAAAAGATTGTTTCATATCATTGACAATAAATACCCTAAATGTAATATAACATAATTTAGCTAAAATAATTAAAGTAGAGACGTTACATAAAACGCCTCTACAGAATTTCATAGAATTAGTATCACCCACCGAACAAAATTAAGTAAGGGAAACTTTAACTACTTTGTGCTTTTCTTCTTCAGCTTTGGGTAACGTTAAGTTAAGAATTCCCTCTTTGTATTCTGCGCTAATTTTAGTATTATCAATTAGAGCAGGTAATCCAATAGAACGAGAAAACTTACCATAACGGAATTCGCTGCGAGTAACACCGTTTTCCTCAGATTTCGTTTCTTGTTTCCGTTCCCCAGTGATATAGATAGCTTCTTTTGTAGCTTGAATATCTACATCTTCAGGTTTAACTCCAGGAAGTTCTAACTTGAGCATTACTGCGTCATCGGTCTCGGAAAGTTCGGCAGAAGGAGCAAAAATTGCTTCTTTCAAATTCCGTTCTGAATTCGTTAATACACCTTCATCAAACAGTTGATTAAGTTGGCGTTGTAAAGCGTTCATTTCTGTCCAAGGGTTATAACGTAAAAGTGCCATAATTGTCATCTCCAAATGGTGCTTATTGCTTGTTTTTTTCTTTCTTATCTTTATCTTAACCCAAGAAAATTATCAGGGAATACGGTTTATTCGACCCAGAAGGGTGTAGTTTACCCTATAACAATTAAACCCATGCTTCCAGTCTCCTAAGTAATAAGTAGCAGCTTAATATTATGGATATAGTTCTGAACTAGGTAATTTTATGGAGGTACAAGATGTGAATTAAACATTAAAATGTCAATGCTACCTACTCAATGAAAACTGCTATGAAATTACTATTATTTCCCATCCTGCCAGGGGTTACGGGTGGATTAAGTTTATAAAATCATAAAAAAAAAGAAAGAATCCAAGCTAATCCATAAATCGAATATATATTGGGAATCAACAATAGGTGTGAGAGTTATTAAACCTAGCATTTGTTCATAAAATGCAGGAGTTCCAGGCTAACAAGATTAGCGTTTAATTTGAGTTAAACCCTAACAAGCTAGTTTTAAAATTTGTTCTGGAAAATATAGTTTTATTGATAAAAATTTAAGGATTTGAACACGATGACTCGTTGGTTATTTTCTTCCGTAGTCTTAGGTTTGTTGTCGCCTTTAATGATGACTAATAGTTTAACTGTAAGTGCCGAAACCCAACCCTTAGCCTATAATATGGCACAACCTTGTAATGACTGTTTACATTTAGTGCCATCTGGCACGACCAATCAACAAAAAAATCCCATTTATTTCCTCAGAGTGTATCATCAAGGCCAGCTTTTATATACCTTTGAAACCGTTGCCGGTCGTCATTTTACCCAAAATAGAAACCGTCATCAAGCAGGGACAGAAGCACCATTACCCGATGGAAATTATCGAATTAGTTCCCATAGTGTTCCCGGAACCTTGGCAGAAGTAGGGGGACGTTTTTTGCCGGTTTATCCTCAATTTTCTACTGGTAGAAGTGCTTTGGGCATTCATTTTGATCCAAGCTATAATAAAGGTAATGGAGAGGATGGGACTGCCGGTTGTATTGGCTTGAGTTCTCGTCAACATTTTGCCACATTATTAAATTTTGTTGAGACTAATAAACCACAATTATTAATTGTTGATATTCAATAGATTTAGTTTTTCTCCCCTTGATAGAAACGGGTATTTTATTATGAGATTTAAACTGACATTAGCCTTATTAAGTTGTGTTGTGATGTTTGCCTATGTTTCTTATGGTCAACAAAAACAAGAGCAATCTTTGCAAACCATTGAAGAACAAAATACTGTTGGTTTAAATAGCCAAGAAATCAATAGAGAATTGCCGACGACTGTTAACCCAGAACAATCCCTAAAAACCCCAATTCCTATTAACCCTTCGGGTTACGAGAAAAACCAATCTAGCTATCAAGAAAACTTGGAGTTTGGCTACAAAGAACCGAATTTACCCGAACCATCAGATAACGATTATTCACAAACCCCTGTTGAACCCTACGAAAATGCACAGGTTACTCAAGGTACTTATATGACCTTGACCCCTACTAATACCAGTAATACAGTGGGAAATCCTCTTTATGAATTACGACTGTATGCCAATGGCCACCTAATGGCAACCTATCAAACCGTTACAGGACGCGCTGACAGTCAAAACAGAAATCGCCACCAATCAGGTACAGAAGCACCTCTACCAGACGGTCAATATCAGGTAGCGAGTGCGGTGGTGGCCGGAACTCATCCTGAAGTTGGAGGGAGGTTTCTCCCCATTGAACCCCTATTTGCCACCGGAAGGTACGCTTTAGGGATTCATTATGACCCATCTTTTCAAAAAACTAACGGGGAAGATGGAACTCAAGGATGTATTGCCCTAACCAATAAACGTGACCTTGACCAAGTGTTGCAATACGTTCATACGTATCAACCGCAATACTTAGAAGTCAAGTTACAGGTTTAATTTTTGCTCTTATTTACTCTACTTCACACACACAAGGAGGATAGAACTATGTTAAAAACATTGATGGCGAGTATTATTCTTGTCGGTACAACTGCCTTACCCATGCAAGCACAACAAGGGCCTGGATGCGGGCCCTACGATAACTGTGGACCAGTAGGGGGACGAGGTCATTATGGACAAATTTGTACCAGGGACCGCAATGGTCGCTTAAATGTCAGAAACGGCCCTGGAACCAATTATGGTCGTTGGACACAAGTTCGGAATGGACAAACGGTAGCTCTTTATCGCAGTGCTATGGGCCACGATGGTGGTGGTTATCGATGGCAACAGGTTTACATCAATGGTCGAGAAGGATGGGTTCGTTCTGATTATGTTTGCGATTAGTTTGGGAACAAAAAGAATAACAACGGGTCACTTAATCTGTGGTTAGCAATAAATTGAATAAACTGCTAACTATTTAAGCTTTTAAAGTGTCTCCGTAAGAAGAGTATGCCGTCTGCTTCAAGTCTTACGCTACATCGGCTACTCTCAACAACAGTCCAAGTATTTCTTGGGCTGTTTTTCCTATGAATTATCATTATTTGGTATTTATCAGTTAACAGTGAAGAGTTACCAGTTATGGTCGTTTACAATAAGTTTGATACACAGAAATGTCAGCATCTTGCTCACTATACTAAAAATAAGATAGGTAATGTTGTCTAATTTTTATTTGAATCAGAGAAACGTTCGCATACTAAAATAGTTCCTTTGTTTCCTTTTGTAATGCGTAGTTCTTCGTCTAAATAAAGCACTTCTAAACGACCTTTTGGAGAACGTTTCATATTAAAAGAAATTTCTCCCGTTTCCAAATTCATTCCTTGGGGTGGAACTAAACCAAACATAAACTTGAGAAAAACTGACATTAATTGTTCACCAAAACCTTTTTTTGAGGGTGATGGTTGACTAAATATTTTTTTCCATGTTTCTAAGTCTTGGCTTTTTGTTGGTGTTAAAGTTCCTCCTGTAAATTCTACTTGTAAATTGTTATCATCAGCAGGATAACATACACCTTTGTTACAAACAACCCCTTTTAAATTAGGAAAATTTGGCTCAATAATGGTAAATTCAACGACAATATCATGAGTCCTTTTTTCTCCTTCTCCTAATAACACCACCGGTTGTCTAACAGAATCAATTACTAATTTAAGACTGGTGGGTTCAAACATATTAAATGCTAAACGTCCCAATGTATAAGAATACTTACCATCGGCTAATTTTTCACCTTGAGGAAAAGAAGGCGCACTAATTAATAACCATTCAGCAGATTCTAATTGATTACTATGGGTTGGGGCAATAGTCGGGTTAATTTGGCAAAGTTGCTCAATTTTTTCTTTGACTAAATGATTTTTAACATCCCCATCGTAAGTTTTTAAGACCTCTTTTAATTCGTTTTTAATTGTCGCTAGAGTTTCAACTTTATTCATAATTATTTTGCCAAGCTATTATTATATTGGTTTATTTAGCAGGATGCTCACACTCCTCTATATTAAACATTAAATCTAAATAATACTACGTCTCCTTCTTGTACAATATACTCTTTTCCTTCGCTACGAACTAACCCTTTTTCTTTAGCAACTGTCATGGTTTTACAAGCAACTAAATCTTCATAAGAAACGGTTTCAGCGCGAATAAATCCTTTTTCAAAGTCTGTATGAATAACGCCGGCTGCTTGGGGTGCTTTCATACCTGCTAAAATAGTCCAAGCGCGGGTTTCTTGGGGTCCTGTGGTTAAATAAGTTCTCAGTCCTAATAATTCATAAGTCGCTTTAATTAATGACTGTAAGCCCCCTTCTTTGACCCCTAAAGCTTCTAAATAATCTGCTTTTTCTTCATCGGGAATTTCTACTAATTCTGATTCTACTTGCGCCGAAACAATAACTACTTTTGCTTTATCAGCAGTAGCAATTTTTCTTACTGCTTCTACCCATTCATTGCCTGTTGCTAGGTCATCTTCTGAGACATTGGCAGCGTAAATAATGGGTTTACGGGTGAGGAGTCCCAAGGATTTAATTAACTCTTCTTCTTCCTCCGTTAACTCTACATGGCGCGCTCCAATTCCTTCATTGAGCGCAGCGAGAATCTTCTCTAAGGCAGGTATTTCTTCTTGGCCTTCTTTTTTGCCCTTAACTTGCTTTTTCAGACGTTCTAGGCGTTTTTCAGTTTGAGCGAGATCGGCTAGAGCTAGTTCTAGGTTAATTACTTCGATATCTCTAGCAGGGTCAACCGAACCGGATACATGAATAATATCATCATCATCGAAACAGCGCACTACATGAACGATAGCATCTACTTCTCGTATATTGGCTAAAAATTGGTTGCCTAGTCCTTCTCCTTTGGATGCACCTTGGACTAAACCGGCAATATCCACAAATTCGATGCGAGTGGGGACAATTTTCTGAGACTGGGAAAGTTCGGCTAAGACGGCTAAGCGTTCATCGGGTACTGAAACCACCCCTACGTTGGGTTCGATGGTACAAAAGGGAAAATTAGCTGCGTCTGCTTTGGCATTGGCCACCAGAGCATTGAATAGGGTTGATTTACCGACGTTAGGGAGTCCAACGATTCCAGCTTTGAGCATCTATTTCTTCTTTTGCGTTTGATAATTCCTTGTTTATTATCAATGATTTACGAAAAATGATCAACTGTTTGTTAATTAATCTCTGATCAATTGACGGTACTGAGTGACCATTTTCGGTTCTTCTTCTGGGTTAATGTATTGTTCTAATATTTCAAAGTTTAATGCAGGTAAGAATTGACTTTGCTTAACTTTTTGATAACCTTCTAACTCATTAATTAAACAATAAAGCTTTAATTTTCCTTCTTGCCAAAATAAAAATTCAGGAACGTTTAATCCTTGATAGATTTTCAATTTATCTATTCCTCCACTGGTTATAACTACTTCTATAGCTAAATCAGGAATTTCTTTACGACTGCCAAAACAATAACTTTCATCCGGTTCTAATCCTCTTAATTTGGCTTCTCTTTTATAAGTCGTTGCTCCACATCCATACAAATCAATCTCTTTCTCTAAAGCATATATTTCGATTAATCTTCCTATCAACGTTTTGAGCATTTCGTGTTCTGGAGAATTGGTCATAATTTCAAGATTTTTTTCCAGATAAATTAAACGCAATAAGGGCTGATCTTTAAAAATATTTAAAAGACTTTCGTATTCATGCCAACTTATATCATTGAGGGCAATACGGTTTTCTTTCATCATCGGATTTAACAATTTTTCTAAGTCCGATGAGGCAATATCTAATGTCACTTTCATAATTGTTTATTATTGTTGCTAAATGGGCTTAATATTATCAACTCTCTATAAGTTTTTGACCTTATGGCGATCGCTTGTTTTTAACTGAAATTTATTTTTTGATATAAACATGCCTGTAATTATCCAAATTTACTTTACCATAAGTGCCTCAAATGGCGCAACCTCGTGACCCAATTTTCTCTAAAAATGCCACGATCAGTGGTTTTGGACTAACATAATAAATTTATAATAATTCATCTTTATTATATAGGCTTTAGTTATATTATAAAATAAAAGTGACTCACAACTTGTCTATAACAGTCTAAAACTGATAACTATACCAATCAGTAATGATATCTCAGAAGTGATAACCTATTATTAGGGCATAATACTATTATGCCTCTACAAATACAATCTTATCGGAATTTAAGACTGTGTTTTCTCACAACTGAAAGCTAATTACTATAGGTAGCTTAGTAAAGGATAATTGTTAGCTTTCCAGTAAGCATTACCTATTTAGGACATAAACAAGGAAAAATATGACAATATTACATGGAACTTGGATTCAAAATGCACCAGAAAAATACTTTTTTATTTGGGGGGAAATTTGGCGATCTTTATCTAACGATATTTCCTCAGATGATTCTATTTTAATGTATCCATTTTCTGTGGATAAAAAAGACATTATTAAACAATTAAACTCGAATAAAATTACAATTGAAAAAAATAAAAAGATAGAATCTGTTTCTCAAATATTTTATTTACCTAGTAAAGTTTTTGGTAGATCAAAACAAATTGTCCCTTTACTATCAACAGAATTAAAAGATAATAATTTTGCAGAAGAAGAGATACAATTAATTACTTGGAAAATTGAAGGTATAAAATTTAATGTTGATGATACCCTTAATATTTTAAGTCAGTTACCCTTAGGATTAACCAATAATAATGAAAATTATATAGGCGATAACTTAAAATTTTGGACACATATTTATCGTTGGAGTCTCGATTTATTAACTAGAGGTAAATATTTACCAGGAACAGGACAAAGAGATAATAATTATTATGGACAATGGGAACCTTTACTAGATAGTTTAGTTGATCAACAACGGTTCTCTAAATTTCTACAAACTATGCCAAATAGTTGTGTTTCCAATCATAATTTAATCGAGAGTGAATCATCAACTTCTTTACTAAAACAAACTACTATTCTTGATTTCTTATCTACCATTATTAATCAACAAGTACGTCAATTTTTTGATGTTGCCATTACCCCTAATTCATTTATTCAAAAGTGGTTAGATTCTTTAAGACAAAACTCATCTAAATTTGAAGCATCCGAAGTTGAAATAAATGGATTAAATAATGCTCTTAATAATTGGACATCTTCTTTAGATGAATATATTATTAGTTCTAATAATAAACAACTAGGAATTAACCAGTTTCGGGTTTGCTTTCAACTAGAAACACCAGCTAAAAGTAGTAAAAAATTAGAACAACCTAATTGGCGTTTACACTACTATTTGCAAGCTTTAGATGATCCCACTTTTCTGATTTCTGCAAACGTTATTTGGTCAAACCCTGTTGCTAGATTAATCTGGGATAATAGAACAATTAATCAACCTCAAGAAACCCTCTTAAAAGGACTAGGTTTAGCTTCACGTTTATATTATCTTGTCGAAAATAGTTTACAAGAAAATCAGCCTAGTTTTTGTGAATTAGATCCCATACAAGTCTATGAATTTTTACGATCTATTTCTGATATTCTTAAAGATAATGGTTTAGGAGTTATTTTACCACCCAGTCTAGAGAAAGGTGTGGAAGAAAAACGCTTAGGGATTAGCTTAACCGCAGAAGTTAAGTCAAAAAAAGGACAAAGACTAAGCTTACAAAGTTTGTTAAATTATAAGCTAAATTTAGCAGTGGGTGATAAAACAATCTCAAAAAAAGACTTTGAAAAATTATTAGCTCAAAAATCGCCTTTAGTCGAAATAAAAGGAGAATGGATTGCCCTACAACCGTCTGATGTCAAGGCAGCACAAGAAATTTTAAGCAAATCTTATGATCCCCTAGAACTCTCAGTAGAAGATGCTTTACGCTTCAGTACAGGAGACAGTTCAACTGTTGCTAAACTACCCATTACTAACTTTGAAGCAAAAGGAGAATTAGCTACTCTAATTAACACTATAAATAATAATGAGTCAATTCCTATTATCGAAAATCCCAGAGGTTTTAAAGGTCAATTACGTCCCTATCAAAAGCGGGGAGTCGGTTGGTTATCATTCCTAGAAAAATGGGGTTTAGGTGCTTGTCTTGCCGATGATATGGGATTAGGAAAAACCCCGCAACTAATTGGGTTTCTCTTACACTTAAAAAGCGAAGAAATGTTAGCTCAACCCACTTTAGTAGTCTGTCCCACATCTGTCTTAAATAACTGGGAAAGAGAAGTACAAAAATTTGCACCAACCCTGTCTACTTTGATTCATCATGGAGATAAACGTAGTAAAGGAAAAGCTTTTGTTAAAGCAGTTAACAAAAAAAATATTATCATCACTAGCTATTCTTTAATTTATCGAGACATTAAAAGCTTTGAACAAGTAGAATGGCAAGGTATTGTCTTAGATGAAGCACAAAATATAAAAAATCCTCAAGCAAAACAATCTCAAGCAGTACGTAAAATTTCTACACAGTTTCGTATTGCTTTAACAGGGACTCCCGTAGAAAATCGTTTAACAGAATTATGGTCAATTCTTGATTTTCTTAACCCAGGATTTTTAGGAACACAGCAATTTTTCCGCCGTCGTTTTGCCACTCCTATCGAAAAATATGGGGATAAAGAATCACTACAAATTATGCGTTCTTTGGTACGTCCTTTCATTCTCAGACGATTAAAAACAGATAAAACTATCATTCAAGATTTACCCGAAAAACAAGAAATGACCATCTTTTGTGGTTTATCCTCAGAACAAGCACAACTTTATCAACAATTAGTCGATAATTCTCTAGCAGAAATTGAAGAAAAAACAGGAATTGAACGCAAAGGACTAATTTTAAGTTTACTGCTAAAACTCAAACAAATTTGTAACCATCCTGCTCATTTTCTCAAACAAAAAATCTTAAACAAAGCAGAAGAATCTGGTAAATTATTAAGACTAGAAGAAATGTTAGAAGAATTAATCGAAGAAGGAGATCATGCTTTAATCTTCACCCAATTTTCTGAATGGGGTAAACTTCTGCAACCTTATTTACAGAAAAAATTGCAGCAAGACGTTCTCTTTTTATATGGTGCCACTCGCAGAGTTCAAAGACAAGAAATGATCGATCGCTTTCAACACGATCCCAACGGACCAAGAATTTTTATTCTCTCCTTAAAAGCAGGAGGAACCGGACTAAATTTAACCCGCGCTAACCATGTATTTCATATCGATCGCTGGTGGAACCCAGCAGTAGAAAATCAAGCAACAGATCGCGCGTTTCGTTTAGGACAAAAACGCAACGTTCAAGTACATAAATTTGTCTGTACAGGAACCCTAGAAGAAAAAATCAACGAAATGTTAGAAAGTAAACAAAAATTAGCCGAACAAACCGTTGATACAGGGGAAAAATGGTTAACAGAATTAGATACAGATCAACTTCGTAACCTCTTATTATTGGATCGAGATACCATTATTGATGAACAATAATTAAACGAGGCCGTCGACTATACTGGAATAATAGACTAGCAAAATCAAGGAACAATCGTATGTTGAAATCTCTTGTGGTGGGAGGTGTGGTCATGGTGGGATTAATGATCCCTACTGTCGCTCTTGGCCAATTTAACGGCCCCATATCTCCAACTGTAGAAACAGAAACCACTGTTGATCCCCAAGTGAGTCCTTTGGAGTTACAACAGTTTGTACAGGTAATTAAGCAATTTCAACGCATTGAAACAGTTGTCCAACGACAAATGGCCAAAACGATTCAAAAAGAAGGATTAACCCCCGAAAGATTCATGGAAATTAATGAGAGTCAAAGACAGTTGCGATCGGAATCTGTTAATTCCTCAGAAGACTTAGAAAAATTCAGAAAAATTGTCGTAAAGTTCCAAGAAATTATGGATGATGCTGAAGAAAAGCGACAAAGTACCGTAGTAACCCAAGGACTAGAAGTAGAACGATTTTTAGAAATTGAAAAAATTGTCTCCGGTAATAGACAATTACAAGCAAAAGTACAGCGTATGTTAGGAAATTAGTTGATAAAGAAGATGATAAAATTACTATTTTTGTCTCATTTAATGGTTAAACTGTAGTTTTCATCATCGCTAAAAAAAGCCCAATCAAAGTCTTTTTTAGATTTTAGGGCTTTTCTTATTTCTGTTAAGTTAGCTTCAATTTTAACCCGTTTAAATTCATTTGGAAGTTCTTCTGGTTTCACTTTTAAACAGATACTAGGTTGTTTCTTTCTCATGGATAATTTACAAGTTACTCCCTCAATTTTTGTTTTATTAACTCGCTGCATTTCTTTAATTAAATATTCCCGTAATTTGTCTCCTTGTTTTTCACTCATACTCGCTAAGACTCTTAAGCGTTTTTCTTCAGCTTTTCTCGCTTCTGTTATCGCTTCTAAATACTTAATATAATGAGCAACTTTTTCGGCTTTTTCATCAAAATTTGTATCAGCAGTTAACCACTCAGAAAATAGTTGATTGATTTTAATTTCTTTTTCTTCTTCGCTTAATTCTTCCGAATCTTGCAGTTGATTAATTAAGTTTTCTAGTTCAATAATTTCTTGAGAAATATTCCAAAGGGTGTGATTTGGTTGGTTCATTTATTACTGCCTTTTTATGGTCTTATTATATCTCAGTTTAAATGATTTTAATTATCTTTGCTTCCTTGTTTACCAAATAAAAAACCAATCACTCCAGTTGCTAAGGATGTTAATGTAGTTCTCGCCCAACTTTTTTCATCATCATCAGCTTTAGGATTAGTTAAAATTGAGTAACTAGCAATACCAATAAATAGAATTAATATTCCTCCTACAACATAGATAACTGATGTTTGAATTAACTCTTTCCAAAGCTTCATTTTAGAATCTCTTTCTTTAATTCTTCTGTCAACTGCTGCATCTTCATTTTCTCTTTGTATAATGCTGGTTAATAATTTTTCAGCTAAAGGGTTTTCTGAGTCTAAAAACTTATCCAAATTTTCGAGGTTAGACAAATCAAGCGATTTAGGTTTTTGTGGTTCATTCTGCACTGGTTGACAATCCTATAATTTCAGTCATAATTTTTCCATTTTTAACCACAGCAATAGTAGCACCTTGTTTTTCTGATATAATTGCAATTCTAATCAATGCTATTGCTTTACGCAAAATTTCCTCTGTACTTTGGTTGGTTTCTTGGGAAAGCTTTTCTAGCACTTTGTTAAGTTCAGGAGAAAGAAAAGTGTTTTGAGGGTTAGATGTTATAGTTTCAGTTGTTTTATCAGTATTTTCTTCATCAAAGATTTTTTTTTCCTTTCCAAGTATGTTTTCCACAAATGAGGATTTTCCGGCTCCATTGGAACCAAGAAAAGCTATTTTTATTGTTGTTTTTGCTTCTTTTGTTAACTTCTGTTCCAAAATATCGGCTATTTCTTGTAATTGTTCCTCAGTTAGTTCCATATCAGCCTCAAAATAAAGTATTTTGTTATCTATTTTTATTTTATCGCAATTTTAATTCATTAGCCGTCAATAGACAAAAATAACAATTGTTAACGGTCTTGAGATAACATAAGGAATAAGATGTCTTATACTATTTATTGAATCTTCATTCGATTTACACTTTATGAACAACATCAAAATGATTATCGAAAAACATGATGATGGTTACATCGCTTATCCTTTAGGGGTTCAAGGGATAGTTATTGGAGAAGGAGAAAGTTATGAGGAAGCATTAAAAGATGCTGAGTCTGCACTTCATTTTCATATTGAAACCTTTGGAAAAGAAGTATTAGAAAATGATTCCCCTGTTTTAGAAGCATCAATTGTAGAAATGATTATCTAATGGTAAAATTCCCTCAAGATGCACCAAAAGCAAAAGTTTTACGAACTCTTGAATATTTAGGCTTTCAGTTAGTAAGAGAAGCTGAACATATTGCCATGATCAGAGAAAATAGTGACGGAACACGCACTCCTTTAACATTACCCAATCATCGTCAAATTAAAGGTTCAACTTTACGACGTATTTGTACTCAATCTGGTATTAGTCGTCAAGAATTTTTGGATGCTTATAATCGATAATATTCTTCATCTATTCAATCATTAATAAACAAACAAGTATTATGAACCTTCTAGAAAACATCAAAAACGATTATCAAAACTTTCCCAAGAAGCAAACCTATTCTATTTACGCTGATAACGTATATTTTAAAGATCCCATGACTGAGTTTACAGGAATAAAACGCTATCAAGAAATGATCCAATTTATGTCAACTTGGTTCAAAAATATTGACTTAGAATTGCACAATATCTATCAAAGTGATAATATTATTCACACCCAATGGACCCTACACTGGACCACACCCTTACCCTGGAAACCCCCTATTTCCATCCCAGGACGCAGCGAAATGACCTTCAATGAGCAAAACCTGATTATCTCCCATATTGACTACTGGAACTGTTCTCGTTGGGATGTTCTCAAACAACATTTTGTCCCAAATCCTTCATAATAAGAATAAGTAATGTAAATTTTTCTGAGAGAATCATGCGTGTAATCCTTATGACGGGTAAAGGGGGAGTTGGGAAAACTTCCGTCGCTGCGGCCACTGGCCTGAGATGTGCTGAGTTAGGTTATAAAACCCTGGTGTTAAGTACCGACCCGGCCCATTCTCTAGCGGATAGTTTTGATTTAGAATTGGGACATGAAGCTCGTTCCGTGCGTCCCAACCTTTGGGGGGCCGAACTAGACGCATTAATGGAACTTGAAGGAAACTGGGGTGCAGTTAAACGGTATATTACCCAGGTATTACAAGCTAGAGGACTCGACGGAGTACAAGCAGAAGAATTAGCTATTTTACCAGGGATGGACGAAATTTTTGGCTTAGTTCGCATGAAACGCCACTACGACGAAGGGGAATACGACGTTTTAATTATCGACTCGGCCCCCACAGGAACCGCGTTGCGTCTGCTGAGTATTCCTGAAGTGGGAGGCTGGTATATGAGAAGATTTTATAAACCGTTACAAGGGATGTCCGTGGCCTTGCGTCCTTTGGTAGAACCTTTGTTCAGACCGATCGCAGGATTTTCTTTGCCGGATAAGGAGGTAATGGACGCACCTTACGAGTTTTACGAGCAAATCGAAGAATTAGAAAAGGTTTTGACCGATAACAAGCAAACATCTGTCCGTTTGGTGACAAATCCTGAAAAAATGGTCATTAAAGAATCTTTGCGGGCCCATGCTTATCTCAGTTTGTATAATGTTTCTACAGATTTAGTGGTTGCTAACCGTATCATTCCCGAAACAGTTAATGATCCCTTCTTTGAAAAATGGAAGAATAATCAGCAAATTTATAAGCAAGAAATTCATGAAAATTTCCATCCTTTACCCGTAAAAGAAGTGCCATTATTTTCTCAAGAAATGTGTGGCATGGAAGCATTAGAAAGGCTAAAAGAAACCCTCTATAAAGATGAAGATCCCGCACAAGTTTATCATCAAGAAGACACCATTAGGGTTGTACAAGCTGGTCAAGATTACAGTTTAGAATTGTATTTACCAGGAATTCCTAAAGAAAAGGTACAACTAAATAAAACAGGGGATGAATTGAATATTAGAATCGGTAATCATCGCCGTAATTTAGTATTACCACAAGCCTTAGCTGCGTTGAAACCTTCGGGAGCAAAAATGGAAGAAGATTTCTTAAAAATTCGTTTTAGTAGTGGAGTTGCTGCCAAAGCGTAGATTGTTAACAAAACTCGTAGGGGTTTAATATTATTAAGCCTCTACAATAATATTAAGATGAATGTTTACTGATTTCTAAACTATGCGATCGCCTCTTATATCTTCCCTATTAGAGACATTTCTCAGCCAACCCAATATTGAAACATCTCCTGCATGGGAATTTATCGATGGACAGGCGCAACAAAAACCCATGCCAACTCTTTTCCATTCTAGATTACAGCGCAATTTAGTTAACAAAATTAATCAACAAACTAATGATTATGAAGCGATTCAGGAACTTCGTTGCATCGTTCCGCCTTTTTCTCCGGTTCCT
Organism: Crocosphaera sp.; assembly: GCA_051439625.1. Classification (GTDB taxonomy): domain Bacteria; phylum Cyanobacteriota; class Cyanobacteriia; order Cyanobacteriales; family Microcystaceae; genus Crocosphaera. Next base: position 14,887 of record JBFRWO010000250.1, read on the forward strand.
GATATTGCTGTTGTTAAAAATACACGCTTACCAACTGAAGATGGTCCCTTGCAAGGTTCACCAGATTGGATGATCGAAATTCGTTCCCCAGATCAAGGTACTCTGAGTTTACAAAGCAAAATTCTTCATTGTCTTAGTAATGATACTAAACTGGCCTGGTTAATCGATCTACAACGGGAACAAGTATGGGTTTGGCAAGGAACAGAATTACCTCTAATCTACACAAAAGAAGATAGTTTACCTACCTTGGATGACATAGAAAATATAACTGTTAATCAGCTTATGGAGATGACTCAAACAAGGAAAATAACATGATTACCTTAACTTTTAATCCCGAACTTGAATCAAAACTAAAAAATCGCTTAGGAATTCAATGGGGGAAAATTGAAGAAATCTGTCAACAATGGGAAATCACTGAATTAGCATTATTTGGTTCAGTTTTAAGAGAGGATTTTAAGATGGATAGTGACATAGATATATTAGTAACTTTTCCCTCAAATAATAATATTAGTCTTCTAGATTTAGAAAATATAGAACAACAATTTGCGAAGTTATTAAATCGTTCAGTAGATATTGTTACTAAAAAATCTATAGAAAATAGTCATAATTGGATTCGCCGCCAAAATATATTAGACAATAGTGAGGTTATTTATGTCAAAAGATAATGAGATAATTTTAGATATAATAAAAGCCTGTCGCTTAATTTTATCCTTTACTAATAATGTAAATAAATCTGAGTTTTTAGAAGACGAAAAGACACAATCATCAGTTTTATATCAAATTATTATTATTGGTGAAGGGGTTAATCGTTTATCGGAAACATTTAAAAATCAATATTCAGAAATTCCCTTTTCTCAAATTAAAGGAATGAGAAACCGTGTGACTCATGAATATAAAGAAGTCGATATAGAAATTGTTTGGCAAGCTACTCAAAAAGACATTCCTAACCTTTTAAACAAACTAAAGGGTTTAAATAAATAGATAGATAGAATTAAATATCCCCCTGTAAAATTTGAGATACAGTATAATTAAATTCAGTAAAATTAGGAGATTTCACTATATCTGAAGAAGTAAAGATAGTCTCATCATAAAAACCCTCGGATAAAGATAGAATAGTCACTTTTTCTTCAAGGGGATCAACAATCCAATATTCAGGAATATCCAGTACACTATATTCAGAACGTTTGGCACGATAATCAATATTTTTAGTTGATTCGCTAACCACTTCTACTACTAAAATAGGTGAAGGTTCATTTTATGTTTTGATACCCAAGGTTGACTAATACGCTTAATTTCTTGACGAAAACAATAGTTGAGAAAATCAGCAATTTCACCATGTTTTCCCATTCCCAAACTCATGGCAATTAATTCTCCATAAGTTAATTAAAAAGATATTGTTTCAAAGCTTGACTCATAACCTCTCCAGGGGCAGGTTTTTCCACCCAAATTTCTAAGGCCGCGGCTCCTTGATAGACTAACATATCTAAACCATCAATAATCTTTAATCCCTGTTGTTGCGCATCTTTGAGAAATTTAGTGGGACTAGGATTATAAATTAAGTCGTAGGCGATCGCATTTTCAGGAAATTTTTCCCAAATATGACTGTCAACCGGAGAATTATCTGTATGGGGAAACATCCCGATTGGTGTAGTATTCACAATTAACTGGCTTTCTGATACCAACCCCGATAATTCATCCCAGGAATGGACGGTTACAGAGGATTTAAGGTCGCTATTATGCCAACTTTGCTTAAATTGCTCTAACTTGCCTTGATCACGTCCCACAACCGCGATTTCGGGGCAGCCTAATTCCGCTAATCCTACTACTACCGCCCTCGCTGCGCCTCCATTTCCCAGAATAATGGGTTTAAGAATGTTCCAGGGGCGTTTTAGGGGTTTAAGGGGGGCTAAAAAGCCGATTACATCGGTATTTGTGCCTTTCCACCCGGTTTCTGTGCGCCAAACTGTGTTAACTGCCCCCACTAATTGGGCGTTTGTGGTAATCTCTGATAAGAGAGGGATGATAGCTTGTTTATGGGGAATGGTTGCATTAAATCCCATGACACCGATGGTTGCAAAGCCATGCAAAGCAGTTGCTAAATTTTCGGGTTTGACTGGGAAAGGAACATAAATATAATCTACCCCTAAATGTTCGATGGCTGCATTTTGCATGACAGGGGATAAAGAATGTTCGACGGGATTACCAATGATTCCTAATAGTTTCGTTTTTCCTGTAATAATTGACATTATGTTTGAGATTATTCTGAATAAGGAATGACCAAAAAAGTATGGGGGCAGGTTCCCCGCCCTAAAGGGCGCACAGTCGCGCATTATGCTATAATAAGCCAAGTTAGCTCAGTGCAGGTAGGATTCGTCGGTACTACCCTCGATTACGACGTAAAGCGACACTGATAACAGAGGCGCGAACAACCTCTCTAAAAACGTATGCGCTTTAACGAGTCGCGAAACCAGAAAAGTAAACTAATCTAAGTAAAGTATCCTGGGGCGCAGGAGAACTCTAGACTCATATTCTAGTACGCTTGAGGAGACAAGCCCTCTGCGACTATCTAAGTTAAGCTCGATATTTAGTAGTGTTCTACGGGTATTTGGTTTAAACATTGCCGTAAGGATAGGTAGTTTAAAGGTATGTCGCTGAACCAAGAATCTCTGTCCGTTTACGGCAGAGAGCGTCAAAAACGATCATTAAGTGAAATCTGTCGACAAAGTAACATCAGTCGATCCTATTGGTATCAATTAGAAAACGAGGATCTGCGATCGCCAGTAACAGAGAACCTTGTTAGAAAAGTAGAAAAGGCTCTCAATATTAATTTAGGAGTTAGTTTTGATGACTAATTACCCGGTCAAAGAAACATTAATCGCTAAAATATCATGACTTTTGAAGAAATCCAGAAAACCATTGAAGGGATGTTAGCAGTTCAAAGACAACTGCAAGAGAGACAGATTCAACTGCAAGAAAGTCAATTTGAATTTAGAGAAAGACAACTTCAGTTTCAAGATGCTCAAGAACAGTTGAAAGAGGCTCAAGAACAATTAAAAGATTCCCAAGAAAGGGAAAGAGAGACATTGCAGATAATGATTGAGGAGATAAACCAATTTATTGCAAGGTCTAACCGTAACGAGAGACGCATTGAACAGTTGATCGGCTACAGCATTACTAATGAATCAGAACATCTGGATATTGAACAACGATTTAGAAATCTTGAAACAAGATTAGAACAATTAGAAAACCAGTCTTAAATATCATGAACTGGATTGATTACGTAGTCCCGATCAGTGTTTTTATCTTGAGGTTTAGGCTCTTCTTTTTGCATGACAGAGGATAAAGAATGTTCGACGGGATAACCAATGATTCCTAATAGTTGGGTTTTTCCGGTAATAATTGACATTATCTTTGAGACTCCTCTGAACAAGGAATAACATTTACAATTATATTATTATTATCATGATTAAAACCAAGTTCATTAATCACATAAGTATTGGTTTCGTAAATAGTAATAATTCCTTCTAATTTAGTTTCATTTTCCTTAGATAAAATTACTTCAGCTTTGCCATCTTGACCATTAGTTATTTTAAAATGGGTTAAGGGTTCTTGCCAAGTTTCTCCATTGTCTAAACTAGAATTATTTTGTTGATTGTAACAAGAGTTAGTTTCCCCTCTAGGCAAAACTAATCCAGTATGTATAAATATGAATTCTCCTTCAAATTTTACATTGTCAATATCAGTAATAGATATTTGTGCTTTCTTTCCACTTCTTTGTATAGTTATCTTTGACTGTTGTGAATCAAACATTATAATTTTTCCTGACATTGTGCCACCTGTTTTTAATGTTACTGTGGCATCATAGGGTAATGCTACAGGTACAATATTGTTTGGTATTTGAGTAGACTTAATTTGATTGAAGGGTACAGAGAACCCTTTTTGTGGCACAAAATAAAGTCCTAAACCGACAGTTAAAGAAGCAAGGGTAATGATTTTAATTGACAGTTTTATCATGGCTCTATGGGATAATATGAAATGTATGAGTAAGGAGTGTGTTATTTATGTCCGATAGTAAACCTTCAGAAAAGAATACACAGATTTTAGGAAACTTTGCTAGTATTTTAGGGTTGCTAGGAATTTTCCTTTATTTTACAGCATGGATCTATCGTTGGGCTTATTTTGGCTATTTTCAATTAGAATTAACACAGTTATCTTTTCCCTTTCGATCTTTCTTTTTTATTCCTATTCAAGTTTTTGTGGGTAATGCTTGGGCATTTACTAAAACTATTCTAGCATTATTTTTCTTGGCAACTGCTATTAAAGTTACACTTTGGTTTGTGGAACCTCTGAGGGTTGCTGTTATTCTACCTCGTCGCAACAAATGGCAGAAAGTACAGCATAGTTTGAGAAAGTATGCTAAAAATTTTCATCAATTTTCACTATCTAAATTTATACGAGAGTTAGTAACTATTATTCCTGTTTCCCTGCGAAAAGATTTAATTATTGTTATTTGGTTATTAATCGTTTTGTTTTGGTTAGCAAGAAGTCAAGGATGGGATGATGCGCGTCGAGATGCAGTTAATGAGACTTCTACTTTACCTGTATTTACCTATATTTTTCCCAAAGGACAATTAGTATTAGGAAGAGATTTGGATAATATTTTTACTGATCCTAGTTTAAAGGATTCTCGTTTTATTGGGGACTTAAGTTTATTTGAATATATTCGGGGACTTGAAGATAATGATACCAGTTTAAAAGAACCGAGAATCTGGCGATTATTACTAGAAAATAATAATATAATTTATTGTTTTTTCGCATTAAATAAAAGTGCTGATAAAAAACAAGTACCTCTTATTTTAGCAATAAAAACTGATAAAAAAGGACAAGTTATGATCTTCGCTCCATCTATTCCTAAGTAATGAGTTAAATCAATATCATATATCATCATCTTAAAGAGGTTAATAATGGAAATTAAACCGATTAAAAATGAAACAGACTATCAACAAGCTTTACAGCAAATTGAAGCTTTATTTGATGTTTATCTAAATACTCCAGAAGGTGAAAAATTAGAGATTTTAACTACCTTAGTAGAAGCTTATGAACAACAATATTATCCTATTGAACAACCATCACTAATAGAAGCTATTTTATATTATTTAGAAAGTCGTCATCCAGAAGTTTCTGTATTGATTGAAGGATTAAAAAGTAGGGGAGTTAGCGAAGAAATTATCAGGGAAAGTTTGAAAGATTTAGTTGATATTTCTCATATCATTTAACTAGCTATTTTTAGATGTAAAAACTGTTCACTGCTCACTGTTAACTGTTAACTGAAACTAATTATTTCCTATTAAAATAAAAGGCGACCAAAAATGAGGATTTCTCTTTTCTCCTTTTTTCAAATGACTTAATTTTGCTTGTCTGAGTGCTTCACTTTTACTCATTCCTTGTTTGATATTAGTATAAAATTCGTTCATAATATTAGCACTGGGTTGATCATCTGCATTCCATAAACTTCCTATAACTGTTTTTGCTCCTGCACGTTCTAAAACATAAGCTAATCCTGAAAATTCTCTTCCATCAGCGTTAGCTTCTTTAGCAGTTTCACAAGCACTTAAAACTAAAATTTCTGTATTTTTAAATAGTAATTCTTTTTCTGCCCTAGCAATATCATATTGTTCATTATTAGCAAATAAAATTGTATGGGGTTTCATACCTAAGTTTGGGCAACCTTCGGGGTTAAAACAGCCATGAGTTCCTAAGTGTAAAATAGGGAAACTTGAGGCATTTGCTTTAAATTTTTGTAAGGTTGCTTCTGTTCCAAAATAAGCTTTACTTCCTGGAAAATTATCCATAAGATGTTGTGCTTCTTTTTCTGTTCCTAATAAGTTCCTGTTGGTAGGTTTAGGGTTAGCTAAAACTAATGCTGTCATGTTTTCTACTTTTTGCAAAGAAGAGTTAGAAGGTGTCTTACGGTTACTAATACGGGTTAAATAATGGATGGGATATTTTTCTAATAAAAATTCTTTTGTTTCTCTCTCACGCAGTGTTTCAAAGGGAATATAACGAAGTTTACCTGTAGCAATAATGGCTAAATGTTTAGGAGCAATGGTTTTAATTTCTGATGCTATAGGACGCATTAAAACATCATACATTTTTTCACTGGTGAGAAATATACTAGCATTTTTATGATCAGAAAGTTGCTGACGATATTGAGTAATTAATTTATCCAATTCATCAGTATTAATTTTTTTAGTGATAACTTTCAATTCCTGAGAATTGAAGATAAAAATAGCAATTTCATCTGATAAAATAACAGGTTGAATAATAGCTGTATCTGGAGCAATATTTTCTCTTAAAATAGCAATATCTGTGGGTTTTGTTTCAAATAATTCTGCTACTTCGGGATATTGATTAGTAATTGTTTCTGCTTGTCTATTTAATTCTACTTTTAATTGATTAACTTCTTGTACTTTTGCTGTAGAAAATTCTTCTTGTAATTTTTTTTCGAGAAAGTTTAATAGTTCATTGTTTTGTTTCCAGTCATCAATCTCTTTTTGAATCTCAGGGTTACCAACTTGTGCATCAATTAAACGGTTATAATCTGCTAATTCAAACGTTGTGTTAAGGTTAGCCCATTCAAATGCTTTTTCCGGTTGGTTTTGTTCGATTAAAAGTTCAATAAGAGCAATAGCAGTATTTTCTTTTTGTTTTAAAAATGTCTTTCTATCTTCTCTTTTCAAACCTCGACGCATTTCTAAGGTAATATTAACAGCATCTTCAAAATGTTTAATAGCTTCAATAGGGCGATCTATATCTCGGTAAACTAAACCAATATTATTGAGGGTAACAACTTCACCAGAGCGATCGCCCACTTCCCTCCTGATGGGTAATGCTTGTTGATAGTAGTCTAATGCTTGGTTGGGTTTGCCTATGTTGTCGTAAACTGCACCAATATTATTGAGGGTAGTAGCTTCACCAGAGCGATCGCCTACTTCCTTAATGATGGGTAATGCTTGTTGATAGTAGTCTAATGCTTGGTTGAGTTTGCCTATGTTGTCGTAAACTGCACCAATATTATTGAGGGTAACAGCTTCACCAGAGCGATCTCCCACTTCCCTGCTGATAGGTAATGCTTGTTGATAGTAGTCTAATGCTTGGTTGGGTTTGCCTATACTGCGGTAAACTAAACCAATATTATTGAGAGTAACAGCTTCACCAGAGCGATTGCCTACTTCCTTCATGATGGGTAATGCTTGTTGATAGTAGTCTAATGCTTGGTTGGATTTGCCTATACTGCGGTAAACTTCACCAATATTATTGAGGGTAACAGCTTCACCAGAGCGATCGCCCACTTCCCTCCTGATGGGTAATGCTTGTTGATAGTAGTCTAATGCTTGGTTGAGTTTGCCTATGTTGTCGTAAACTAAACCAATATTATTGAGAGTCCTAGCTTCACCAGAGCGATCTTTAATTTCTCGATAGATAACTAATGCTTGCTCATATTGTTTTAAAGCTTGCTGACGTTGCCCAATATTATCGTAGTTAAACCCCAAACCTAACAAAGAAAAGGCTTCTAACTCCCTATCTTGCTGTTGTTGCGCAATGGTAAGCAACTGTTTAAGGGTTTCTATGGACTTAAAAGGTTTTCCCTGTGTTGCTTGCTGTACCGCTTGTTGTCGTAGTTGTTCTATTTGTTGTGATAAATTTTCAGTTTGTGCTGTTGCGGGTTGAACCGTCAGTATAGGGTTAATGGGAGTTAGACAAATACCCAAGGTTATGAGACTACTTAATATTGCTTTCATCAGTTATCAGTGAACAGTTAGCAGTTAGCAGTGAACAGTTACCAGTGATCAGTTATCAGTTATGTAGCAATCAGTAATGATATGTGAGAAGCGAGAATATATCAGGACATAATAATATTATTTCCCTATGAATGCTTACTTGTAGGGGTTTAACAGTGTTAAACCCGGAAACCTGATGTTGTCACAACTGAAACCTGATTGCTATAGGTTAGCAATTACATGATATCAAAATTTTTTTGAGTCGTTTTCTGGTAACACATCAGAACTATGAACAAATTGATACAACTACAATTTAAGAGATTCCTCGTACCTCGGAATGACAGCTAAGGATATGAAAAATGTCCTCACTAATTTTTGTATAAATTTAACTTCCGTAAGGGCTTAATATTATTAAGCCCCTACAAATCATATTAATACCCTACAGATTTATAACTTCATTTCACTTTACTTTTTTCAACCCAATTTTTTAAGGTTTCTACTAGGTTTGTTACCTCAATTTCTTGGGATTCTTGTGTTTTTCGAGTAACCACTTCAACTTTACCTTGTTTCAAGGATCTTCCTGTTACCACACGGTAAGGAATACCGATTAAATCAGCATCTTTAAACTTCACCCCTGCCCGTTCATCGCGATCATCTAACATAGTTTCTACTCCCATTTTATTCAATTCGTTGTAGAAATTTTCGGCTACTTCCATTTGATTTTTATCCTTAATATTCGGCACAACAATAATTACATGATAAGGGGCGATCGCTACAGGCCAAATAATGCCATTTTTATCATAAGATTGTTCTACAGCAGCTTGCGCTAGACGGGATACACCGACACCATAACATCCCATAACAATGGGTTTTTCTTCCCCATTTTCATCAGTAAAAGTTGCTCCCATTGCCTCTGAATATTTAGTACCTAATTGGAAAATATGCCCTACTTCAATTCCTCTCGCACTAGCTAAAGTTTGACTAGGATCATGAACCGCGCGATCGCCGATCATTGCTGTTCTAATATCACAGACTAATTTAGGTAATTGAAACTCTTGACCCCAGTTTGCTCCCATTACATGATAATTGGTTTCATTGGCTCCTGTAACAAAGTTTTCTAAGTCAACGGCGGTTTGATCAACTATTCTTAAAAACTTCGATTCAATATACTCTCCAGAAGCAATATAATCATCTTCCAAACTTGGGGAAATATAACCTACAGGTAACGGTTCATTAGCCCATTTTTTCTGGGCATTTTCATCAGGAACAGTTAAGGATAATAGGGTAGTTCCTTGATATTGTGGCGCAAGTTTCACTAACTCATTATTTAACTTAACTTCATTAACCTCTTGATCTCCTCGAATACTAACTAAAACTAAAACAGTTTTACCATTATCATAAACTGCTTCATAAAGCAAATTTTTAACAATATTCGTAGGAGAGCATTGCAAAATTTTACACACTTTTTCAATAGTTTTAGAATTCGGTGTTTCTCTTTTTTCGTAGGTCGTAAAAGGTGATTTTTCTACGTCAGCAGGAAGGGAAATAGCCTATTCAACATTGGCTGCATACTTACCATCTTCTGTGTATAAAACCTCATCTTCTCCTGCTTCTGCGAGGATCATAAATTCCTGGGAAGCCGAGCCGCCAATCGCTCCAGAATCAGCTTCTACGGCTCTATATGCTAATCCGCAACGACTAATAATATTACGGTACGCTTTATCCATTGCGTCGTAACTTTTTTGTAAACTGGCTTCATTTTCGTTGAAAGAATAAGCATCTTTCATGATAAATTCTCGACCTCGCATTAAGCCAAAACGAGGACGAATTTCATCCCTAAATTTTGTTTGAATCTGATATAAATTAACAGGTAATTGTCGATAGGAACGGATCATATC
>JBFRWO010000251.1:0-4205 GCA_051439625.1 Crocosphaera sp.
CAACAAGGTTGGTATTGTGTTGCTTGTGAAGAATTTAAAGAACAACGAGAATTATTGGAAGATGGTTGTTGTCCTATTCATCCCAATAAAAAAGCAGAATGGCGAGACGAAGAAAACTATTTCTTTAAACTGTCTCAATATCAAACAAAATTAGAGGAACTCTACGAAAAAAATCCTCAATTTATCGAACCAGAAAGCCGCCGCAACGAAATCCTTAACTTTATTCATCAAGGCTTACAAGACTTTTCCATATCTCGCGTCAATGTTGAGTGGGGTTTTCCCATCCCCAAGGACCCCAATCATACCATTTATGTGTGGTTTGATGCTCTACTGGGCTATGTAACAGCATTACTCGAACCCGAGGCCAAACCCACCCTAAGCAATGCCCTATCTACTTGGTGGCCAATTAATTTACATTTGATTGGTAAAGATATTTTACGCTTTCATGCCATCTATTGGCCAGCCATGTTAATGTCAGCGAAATTGCCTTTGCCTGAGAAAGTTTTTGGTCATGGTTTTTTGACAAAAGATGGACAAAAAATGGGCAAAACCTTAGGAAACACATTAGATCCCTTTGCATTAGTGGATAAATATGGTGCCGACGCAGTGCGCTACTATTTCTTAAAAGAGATAGAATGTGGGAAAGATGGTGACTTTAACGAGACTCGTTTTGTTAACATTCTTAACGCCGATCTCGCTAACGATTTAGGTAATTTGCTCAACCGAACCTTAGGAATGACCAACAAATATTGTCAAGGGTCATTACCTCGGATTACAGCAACAGAATTACCCCAAGAACATCCCCTAAAAACCATAGGCTCAACTCTAGGGGAAAAGGTAATAAAAGCCTATGAAAACCTCAAATTTAACGAGGGATGTGAGGAGATTTTAACCTTGATCCGAGCAGGGAATAAATTCATCGATGAACAGGCCCCTTGGCGTTTGTTTAAAGAAGGAAAACAGGCCGAAGTAGAAAAGATTTTGTATGGAGTGTTAGAATCAGTGCGTCTAGCTGCTTATTTATTAGCTCCTATTATTCCTAATCTGAGTAGCAAAATCTATCAACAACTTGGTTTTTCTGTGGACTTTAATCAAAGCGATGGTCTGAGTCAAGTTATTCCTTTTGCTCACCATAGCCAATGGGGGAAGTTAGCGGTTAATCAAAACCTAACGAAACCGCAACCCGTCTTTGCTAAACTCGATCTTCCCTCAGAGGAAAATGCTTAACAATTGAAAAAATTAACATTTTTTCTATTTTTGTATTGAAAACAACCACTATTTTACGATGAAATACAAACCTGAACTCACTAATAATTTTCATAGTCCGTCCTTTTTGGACGAACAACGAGGCATAACAACAATGTATGATGATTTTGATGATGATTCGATTTTCTCCCCAGAACAAGTCTTAGAAAACAGAGGTAGAGTAGCCATTTTTATCGATGGTTCTAATCTCTTCTACGCTGCATTACAACTGGGAATTGAAATTGATTATACTAAGCTACTTTATCGTTTAACGGAAGGCTCTCGCCTGTTACGAGCCTTTTTCTACACAGGAGTCGATCGTACCAACGAAAAACAACAAGGGTTCTTATTGTGGATGAGACGCAACGGTTATCGTGTCATTGCTAAAGACTTAGTACAATTGCCAGATGGTTCAAAAAAAGCTAATTTAGACGTAGAAATAGCTGTGGACTTAATGGCCTTAGTTGGTTCTTATGATACAGCCATTATTGTCAGTGGAGATGGTGACTTAGCTTATGCTGCGGACTCGGTAAGTTATCGCGGGGCCCGCATCGAAGTCGTTAGTTTGCGCTCCATGACCAGCGATAGTTTAATTAATGTTGCCGATCGCTACATCGATCTCGATCAAATAAAAGAGGATATTCAAAAAACCCGAAAGCCTAACTTGTCCTATAACAGTTACTCTGGCGTGGGAATGTTAGAACAAAATAAACCCTAATTGTCGGGGACGAGGGGTATTCACGACGGGGTGAAGTGAGTGATCAGTGATCAGTTACCAGTTACCAGTTTTTCATTCTCCTCGTATATTAGTTCCTATCTTTTCTAAAAAATACGATGAAGATATTGGGCAAGAGTTCCTGCATCAACTCCCAACTCGCTGCGCTCTTTAGCTCCTAAAATAGCTGCTTGAGCGTGCCACCAAGCTGCCGTTGCCACCATAGCTTCTAGAGGGTGTTTGGTGGTCTTATTTTGGGCTAATAGTCCCCCGAGCAAACCAGTCAAGACATCCCCACTGCCCCCTCTTGCTAAAGCAGGGGTACTTTCAGGAATTATCCAAATTTTGCCTTGAGGGTTAGCAATAATGGTTCTTGCTCCTTTTAATAAAATAATCGCTCCGCTTTGACTAGCGGCCTGTTTAACTGCGCTTATTCTATCCTTTTCGGGGTTATGGATCTCAGGAAAGAGACGTTTAAACTCCCCTAAATGGGGGGTCAAAACCGTTGCATTTTTCCGTTCAGATAAACGGTTTACCGTTCCCAGTTGGGCGAGAATGTTGAGTGCATCGGCATCTAAAACGAGGGGACATTTTGCATTTAATACCCTAGTGACCACCTCCGTTGCGTCTCGCGTTAACCCTGGACCACAGGCAATGATATCATAGGAGGCGAAGTCTGTTGCAAGTGGGGGTAATGAGGCAATCACCCCCTTTTCTGATACAGGACAGTCAATGACTAAGCCATCAGGAATATGAGTGATGAGTAAAGGTTTAAGGGACTCAGGCACCGCAACGGATAACATCCCCACACCGCTTGCTTTAGCCCCATTACTGCTCAAAATACTTGCCCCTGCGTAGCGATGGGAACCGGCAATGAGTAGTAAATGGCCTTGTTGATATTTATGGGTGAGTTGGGGACGGGGTAAGGGTAAAAACCCTAGTGCTAGGGTTTTGTTTAAAAGTTGTAGGGGTATCTGTTGCGCAATAGTTGAAAAGACATCTTTTAAGGGAATACCAAAATCGATTTTTTCGGCAATACCTGTGTAAGCTAAAGCTTGATCCTGAAAATAAACTGGTTTCCACAAACCTAAACAGAGACTATGAGTCGCTTTAACTGCTGTTCCTAATACTTCTCCTGTGTCGGTGTGTAACCCTGAAGGAATATCAACACTCACCACAGGGATAGACCATTGATTGAGACGATCTACATCTATAGCGAGATTACCAGACAGCGATCGCTTGAGTCCAAAGCCAAATAAACCATCAATAATTAATTCACAATAGTTTAAAGATTGGAGAGCCTTATGATAAGGAATACCCAAACTATGGCCATAGTTAGCGTGTTTTTGGGTTAATTCTTTTAGTTTGGTAAAGGGACAATAGACAGAGACATCATAACCTTGTAGATGTAATTCTCTGGCAATAACTAAAGCATCTCCCCCATTATGACCCGGGCCGACTAATACTCCAATTTTTGAGACAGTATGGAGAGGATAAAGCTGTTGAATACGTTGAGACATCATCAGTGCTGCTTTTTCCATTAAAGCTGCTACTGGCATACCGGCTTCAAAAATTTTCCCCTCAATGTTAGCCATTTGTTCGGCACTAACAACAATGGAATTAAGTTCTTGTCTAGAAATATAAATCTACTAAGTCTCCTTTACGAATCACACCAAGCGTCGCAATTCTATCACTTGATTTCAAAATAAGTCAATGATTAACTGATGAAAATTTTATATACAATTAACTTTAACTCCAAACATAATTATCTATTGAAGTTAATTATGATTTTATATCAGAGTAAATAAACTGAATTTATTATCCTGATTTATGAATTAGTTTTTGTTGTTATTAGTTTAATTTTTATGACTCTAATAATTGGCGGTGCAGCCGCACTCGTCGAGCGAAACCGCTGTATCTGTTGAAGACTTTCTGGGTACAAGTGATAGCAAATACCCTGATTATCGTAGAGTAATATTCTTTCTCCTCCTGCTTCCTCTGCCTCCCCGGCTTCCTCTGCTCATCAAGATGATTGTCTACAATTTTTAATTTAGTTGGGGTGTGTTCAAAAATAAAGCTTTGCTGACAATTAAGCAGTACACTCGAAACCTTAAGCCTAGTTTTTCGTCTCATGGAGTTGATGAGTAAGACGGTTCCTATTACCCTGTATCAGTGATAGAACCGTTATTCTCCATAGGAGCAATTATTGTGAGATTTCACTGGCTACTATTAACTATCCTCAGCA
>JBFRWO010000252.1:0-7773 GCA_051439625.1 Crocosphaera sp.
TAGACCTCTTGCAAAAGTGTTTCATGGTATGATAAAAGGTTGTTTATTTTTGGAATTAGCCCCTGTAGTCAAGCGATCGCTCTGTCAAATGCGGTGCGGCAGCACTCGCGGAGCGAGACCGCCACCAGATAGTACATGAATTCTAAATCCATCAGCGCAGATTTTAAAAGTGGAAAATGTAAATTAAGTTTTAAAACAAGAATTGTTGTATAATTATTAAAGACAATAAAATTGATTTAACAATGAAATACTGGCAAGCAAAAAAGTTAACACAAGCGGAATTTAAGCGTTTAACAGGGGTAAAAAAAAACTTTTAGAGTGATGGTTCGTCTCGTCAAAGCTCAAGAAAAAGAAAAGAAGAAACCAGGACGTAAACCCAAGTTAACAGTTGAAGACCAAATTCTCATAATGCTTCAGTATTTGAGAGAATATAGGACTTATTTCCATATTGGACAAGAATGGAAAATGTCCGAATCTAATACTTGTCGTATTGTCCATAAAATTGAAAACATCTTAATAAAATCTCTAGGTGCGCTTTCCAATGCGCCGTGCGACGGCGCTTGGGTCGCACCTCAATTTCGACTGCCTGGAAAAAAAGAATTATGGCAAAGTTCTTCGGATGAAGAATTGGTAGTTATGGATGTCATGGAGAGTCAAATTGAAAGACCCAAAAGACGACAAAAACAGTTTTATAGTGGAAAACAAAGAGAACATACTTTGAAAACACAATTAGTAATTCAACAAAAAACTGGTCAAATTATGTGTTTAGTTAACGGAAAAGGAAAAACTCATGATTTTAAACTATTTAAAAATAGTGGGGTCAAATTTGGGACATTAATGAAAGTTATTGCTGATAAAGGCTATCAAGGTATAGCTAAAATTCATCGATTAAGTGAAACTCCAATCAAGAAAAAGAAACGGAAAAAGTTAACCAAAGAAGAGAAGAAATATAATCGGCAACTGAATCGATTAAGAATCACGGTCGAACATATTAATAGACGACTAAAAATATTTAAAATACTCTCTTATCCTTATCGAAATCGTGGTAAGAGATTCGGATTAAGAGCGAACTTAATAGCTGGACTTCATAACTACGATCTGGCTAATTAATTTGTAAAAAAAATCTATTAAATCTTTAGTTAGTTGAGCTTTTAATCATTAGCTGAACTGATTTGTGCTGCCCATTTTTAACCATTTTTGTTTGTGGCGATCGCTCTTTACTATCTCATTCAAAAAAATTAGGAATTCTGGGTGTCTTGCCACGTAAATTTAGATAAAAAAATAGCATTCAATTATATCACAAAAGACTTTTGCAAGAGGTCTCTTGACTTTCCCACGAAGTTCCAAGACGAAATTGGCGAGGAGGAATACGGGGAAGGAGACGGGGACGATGAGTACGATTTCTAGCTAACTGTTAAGCATAAGAGGGGATTGAAAAGAATCAATACCCTGACTCATCCAACTTGAAATTATGACGTTAGGCATAAATACTCTATCGCATCACCTTGATTAAAGCAAATGATTCAATGTCTTCAGTAACTGATTATCAATGGAAGATGGAGAAAGGGTTAATAATTCTTGCCCTCTAGTCGACTTTCTTAACGTGGAGATGGCCTGAAGAATAAGTTCTCCTTCAACAAGCCGAGGGAGTTTGTGTTTGACTTTCCCTTGTTTTAAAAAGAGTTGAGCCTCACCGTTGTGGGAGACGACCTGGAAAATATGGCTTAATAAGAGTTGAGAAGGAGTACAGCCAGTGGCCTTGATTAATCCCACTAAAACCACCTCAAATTTCTGGCTATTTAACATCTCTATCCCTTGATCTAATTGAGATTTTGGCTCAGATTGGCTATCAGAATCTGAGAAAACTTCTTGATAACAAGTCAGGAAATCCGACATTTTTTTCAGAGCCTTTTTTTTGTAAAGACTCACACTTTGTGGAGAAACCTTCAGCATTTTGCTGATTTTGTAGACACTGAGAGAGGGAGTCTGCAAATAATACTTTTTAATAACTTGTTGTTCAATAGGAGTTAACTCAGAGAGCAATTTTTCAACCAGTTCCTGATTGAAGAGTCTTTCTAGGTAGTCATTGACATCAGATTTAGGATCGATAATTAAGCTACCTAATGTTAATTCAGAATCAACATTACTTGGCTGTTCTAAAGATAATAAAGGAGAACTACGCTCTTGCCACAAACGAATTTTATCTAGGGGGACATTTAGGCTTTCTGCCAGTTCAGTCTCAGTGGGAAGTCGGTCAAACTTTTGCCGAAATTCTAGTCTCTTTTTTCTTAGCTGGAATAGTTTTTGAGTCACATGAATAGGGACTCGAATGGTTCTACTTTTATTGTCTATGGCTCTAGTTAAGGCTTGTCTAATCCAATGATAAGCATAAGTGGAAAATTTATAACCTTTATCCACTTCAAATTTCTCGACCGCTCTCATTAATCCCACATTCCCTTCTTGAATTAAATCAAGGAATTCTAATCCATGTCCCAGATATTTCTTAGAAATGGAAACCACGAATCTTAAATTAGCTTTAACCATTTTTTCTTTGGCTCTTTGACCACGATTCAAGATTTGCTTAAGTTCTTTTAAAGTTAGTCCTAAATGCTTAGCCCATTCTTCATCGCTTATAAGTGAACAATCCTCTTCTTCTAGTTTCTCTTTAATTTTTAGACAGTTCATCATTTTTTTTACTTGTTGTCCTAGCTCAACTTCCTCCTCCCCACTGAGAAGTGGAACTCGACCAATCATCTTCAAATAGCTCCCCATGTCATCGGGCATTTTAGTGATTCTAGTTTCTTTTTCTTTGTCCACTTTGTCCATAAGGATTAGAGATGCTGCCGTTTTTTACTTCAAGGATTAATGATAGGTGCTAATTCTCGGACTTCCCATAGTATGGATTTTTTCATGGCAACGTTTAAGAGCAGCCATGACTTCATCCCATTCTCCTTCCACATTGGTTCCATAGCCATGAAGTTGTGGATTGAGATTAGCTTCGGTAAAAATGGTTTGGCACACGGCCACATACTCAGAAACAGAAACCCCAACCCCTATCGGAATAACGCAAATATCAGCAATGACTTTCATGAGCAGAACAAAACAGATTAATTTCTAACAAATTATTCAAATCCTAGCAAATAATCTAAGTAGTCTTCAGTGACATCATCAACTTCACAGAGATAATCACCGTCTGGGTGCTGAGAATGGACATTGCCTAAATCTTGGAGAGAATCTAGACGACAATCTTCTCGGATTTCATCATAAACAGTTCGACAATCTTTTCGTGAAAAATGTCACATCATGAGCTACAATCAAAGTATTAAAAGTTCATAAATATCAGCATTAAGGATGACACAGTTATCTTTATTGACCGAAAAAAAATCCATCAACCAGCAATCTAAGCTGTTGTTGAGGGATTACCAAAAAGATGTTATTAATCAAATTTACCATCATTATAAAGCTGGCATCAAATCAGTGATGTTAGTTAGTCCCACTGGGTCAGGAAAAACCTTAACGGCCACTCACATTATTCGAGATGCAGTGAGTAGAGGGAAACGAGTTCTCTTCATCATTCATCGAGAACCTTTAGTCAATCAAACTGTTAGTACCCTCCATAATTACGGGGTTGAATCAGTTGGTTACATCAAAGCAGGATTCCCTCATGCCAATGATGCAGATAGAGTAATTGTTGCCAGTATTCAGACCTTAGCCCGTCGAGATTATCCTGAAAACATTGATTTAGTGGTGTTTGATGAAACTCATACCACTTCATTCTGGAAAACAGCACAAAAACTAATTAATTATTATACTCAGTCTCCTGTTATCCACTGCTCTAAAGTTCATTTTCTACATTTAACGGCTACACCTTTTCGATTAAAATCGTCGGAGTATTTTGGTAATCATGTCCAAGCAATTGTACAAGCCCCCCATATTGGACAGTTAATTAGACGAGGTTATTTAGTTTCAGCCCGACATTTTGGATATAATGGTTTAGCGGACTTTTCTAAGTTAGAAACCGGACACGATGGAGATTACCAAAAATCTCAGGTAGCTGGAGTTTGTAAACAATTAGAATACAATAAAGCAGTTGTTTATAAGTTCGTAGAAATTTGTCCTGACCGAAAAGCAATCTGTTTTGCCGCTTCGGTTGAACAATCTTTGTTGTTGACTGAATTATTTAATCAGGAAGGAATCATTACAGAGCATATTCAAGCCGAAACACCGACAGAAATTAGACAGGAAATTTTTGACCGGTTAAAAAGAGGAGATACCCAAATTGTTAGCAGTGTAGGGACTTTAACAGAGGGATTTGATGAACCTTCAATTGAAGCAGTAATTTTAGCTCGACCGACAAAAAGTCTGGCACTACTCATACAAATGTGTGGTCGAGGTTTGAGATTATATCTTGACAAGAAAGACTGCTTTTTATTAGACTTTGGAGAGAATTTTAAGCGATTAGGTAGGATAGATACCAAAAGAAAAATAACCCTTTGCCCTCGACCTCCAAAATACAAAGAATCAACCAAGCAATGTCCTAACTGTGAAGCTTATATAAATATTTTCTCTCAAGTTTGTCCTGAATGTGGGTTGGTGTTCTCAACGGGAGAAAAAGATGATCAGAAGTTTGTTGAGGCTGTTTTTGGAGAACTTTTAGGGAGCGAAGAACTGTCACAAATAAGATATATTAGAAGTCAGAGAAAAACTCGATTTACTAAAGGTTTGCCCCCTGACAAATTATGGGAATTATGGGACAATAAATATCCGGGTAAACTGCTTTGCAATGATTGGTTATATGGGGCAGTTTTCAAAGGTGATAACTCCCATAAAGCTCAAGAAGAATTTAGGAAGTATCTCGATGAAGTGTCTCCTAATGCTAAACCTAACTGGGTAAAATTTCACCTAGCATTAGAATTTAATAATCCTAATTTTCGAGAAGAAAGCAAAGCTAAATCTAGTTATAGTCCGCCTCCATCAGCCGCTATTAGAAGTTGGTGGCAAGTTCTAAAAATTGACCCATTATCTGACTTCAATGCTATTCAAGAAGGTTACAGAAAATTAATTAGTATCTGTCAAGATGATGAGTTATCCCTGTTCAGATTAAATAAGGCTTATGACCAAGCAATGCACTTCAGAAAAATTGTCATTAATCGAGCCACTCATGGCTTAATTAAAAAAGAAATACTTGATTATGGTGAGCTAATTCAACAGATTAATTTAGAAATGAAACGAATTGGTTGGACTCCAATAATGGGTCAAGAATATATCATTAAGACCTATGGAAAACGTAGCCGTCAATTGTTAAATGATGAGCAATTTATAGAGTTTATTCAGTATTTAAGTGACATAGAAACTTAGAACAACTCATCATCTTCCCCGTCACCGAATAATTAATAATGTACAATTAATGTAGGCATCGACGATGATTTCGTTGCTGATTAGCTGTTCTCGGTCGTCGTCGTGAGGGGTTGTTACCATAGCTTAGATACCTTGAAAAACAGAAATATAATAAGCCTTAAATGACCAAAAAACAACAAATGACCAAAAAACAACTACTAAATGGACTCAAAATAGTTTTCAGTAGCCCCATTTTTGAACACACCAGTTTAATGAAATATTACCTTTCTAAATTAGGAGTGGAACTAGAAAATCCCTGTGAAGAAAGAATCTGGGCTGAAGCTCAGAAACTACTCAGAGAACATAACCTTGTTGGGGAGAGAACTTGCATTGATTGGGAATGGTTAGCACAACAAAAAGAAAACAAAAAGTAGTATTGACCTTGAAAAAACTTAACATTCTTGAACATTGATAGTTTAGGATAGAATTAAGCTTATCAATTATCGATGGGAATGATGAAACGTAATTTCACCAAGGCTCAACGCTTACAACTTTCTAGACAACATGATTAACAACTACTTTTATCAATACCATGAGTTAGTTTTATCAAGAATTTTATCTAACAAAACGAAACTTTATGCTCATCAACGAGAAGCTTTATTAGCTATTTATCAAAAAGCTGTTAAGGGAGAAATAGATGCTGCTTATCGTCAAGCTGCTTTGATCTTAGCTGGTGTTGGTACAGGAAAAACCTTAATCCAAGCCATAACTCCTTATATCCTAGCCCCTTGGATGAACGGAGAAAAAGCTTTATTTTTATCTGATAACTGTACCTTAAGAGAAACGATTTATTAAGGATTTTCCTACCACTTCATCGGGAAAACCTTTGTATGATCAATGGTTATTATATTCCTTAGAAGTTTTACCCCCTGGTGTACCCCCTCCAGTTATTGTTGAATTAGATGCTAATAAATTTGAAAGTTACGCTTTTGCTATCCATGAAGCTAATTTATTGGTAGCTAATCGTCAATTTCTTTTAAACTTAGTTAATCGAGGCGACATTGAAGCAGATACTATCGGATTACTCTGTGTTGATGAAGCCCATTTTAGTGCTGCGGCCTCTTATCGAACTATTACCAATTACTTTGAAAATGCACTGTTATCTTATTTCACAGGCTCAAAGTTTCGCTCAGATTCACAACCATTGCCTCATGTACGCTATGCAGAAGTGGAAGACTCTGACCAATGGGGCAACACCATTATTCGTCATGCACCGGTAGCAGACTTTGAATTTTCCCTACAACAAGCATGGAAACTTAATCCACCACCAATTAAACGGTTAACCCTCAAAGAAGCTACTAGCGAAGCTTTTTTAGTGGAGGAAGAAGGAGAAGAAGTCAAATACGATTTAGAAACTTTTTTAGCCAAGGCTATTTCAGAAAGAGGTTGGTTTCGACGGATTATTTTTGCTGATAGTTTTAGTCTCCCAGTGCTACAAAAAGGGGTGGAAATTCTCCTCAATAAGCGCAAGGAAACAGGTCAACCCCATGCCATGATTGTGCGGACTCTCAATATTCCCCATGCTCATCGAGTAGCTAAGTTATTAGAAGAAAACTTCCCAGGACTAAAAGGTAAAATTGGACTAATTCACTCAGAAAAGGATTCTTATGACTTGGCTGGTCGTCCTTCGGATATTATTAACAAGTTTTATGAGGGGGAGTTATGGATTTTAGTGCATTGTGGCATGATTGGTGTGGGGTTTGACCATAAATGGGCTTCGGTTTCTTGTTGTTTGTGTGTCCTCAAGTCCTTATCCCCTGCTGAACAAGAATGGGGTCGGATTATTCGTCGGGTTCCAGGGGATGCTCCTTCTTCTTTTCCCCAATTGGAACACCCGAATTGGGGGGTAGTTGTTACCCATGAAAGTTTACAAATTCGACCACTGTTCCAGGAATTTTTACAAGGCAAAGAAAGCGATATTATAGCGGCCAACCCCACCCCTTCTAAGGGCAAACCTGTGTTAACCAGTAGTTATGAAGCAGGGGAAACGGTGCTTTCCGTTGATAACACGGCTAATCTTCAACCGGGAGATGTCATCAAGTTAACGGCAGTTGTGGAACCCGAAATTCCTACCCCACCTAAGTTCGACCTCAAACAAGAATTGCTGGCGACAGGGAGTCTTTCTCAACCCATATCAGAAGAAAAATCATCAACAACTCTTTCTACAGATATAGATAAAAACGAACCCCCATTAGTCTTATCAGGACTACCCTTAGCCGACGCATTTCAACAACCTCCCTCTGAAACAATAGACCTCTTGCAAAAGTGTTTCATGGTATGATAAAAGGTTGTTTATTTTTGGAATTAGCCCCTGTAGTCAAGCGATCGCTCTGTCAAATGCGGTGCGGCAGCACTCGCGGAGCGAGACCGCCACCA
>JBFRWO010000253.1:0-4954 GCA_051439625.1 Crocosphaera sp.
CATAATATCTTGTCCTGTACCACCATCTAAATAATCATTTCCTGACTCTCCAGAGAGAATGTCATTGCCACTTTCACCAAATAAATAGTCATCTCCCCCTCTGCCATAGAGAGTGTCATTACCCCCTTTACCTTCAATTCTGTCTGAGGTGCTGGTTCCACCTATAAAGTTGTTGCGATCATCTCCCCGAAAAGTAGGCATAATTTTAAGTTTCACTCCTAATTACATAGTTCAAATTTAATCTTTGAAGAATACAAAAAATAATACACCATAGAGGAAATAGAAAACAATTTTAATAAATCAAGTAATTTGAACAATAATAATTTTCATTTTTTTCTTGGAAAATAGTTTTAAAACCTGGCTTAAATAATGATTTTTAATAATATTAATACCCTCCTATAATTCTTAACTTTCGATTAATTATAGTGGAGATCACAATTATGGGGAACAAAACAAGCTAAAGTAAAAATACAATGATCCACATATAGGTTAATTAAATCAATCTTGTTCAAGACATAACACCATATCTGTGGTACAACCAAAAGATGTAGTTTCTTGGTATTACAAATGATGCAACCGACTATCTTAATTCTGTCGATGTTTACTTTGACCGAGGAAATGTTGACAAAAATTATTGAAAATGTAGGGCCTCCTCTCTTTATTATTCTGGCAGTATCTTGTTTAGTTTATGTTGTGATAAAGAGAATGATTGAATTAATTAAAGTTATTAACGAAGAGAGTAGATAGGGAACACTTTTAATAAATCAATTAATGTGAACAATAATAATGTTCACATTTTTTCTTTTAAAATAGTTTTAAAAACTGCCTTAAATGCTTGGTTTCAATAAAATTAATTCTCTTCTATAATACTTAACCCTCAATTAATTGTAGTGGAGATCACAATTATGGAGAACAAAATAAGCGAAAGTAAAAATCCGCACGATCTACATATAGAGTAATTGAGCCAATATTTTTGGACACAGAACACTATATCTGTGGTACGCTCAAAAAGTGTTCTTGTCAAGTTGACATAAATTTTCTGGAAAAATTAAGTACAAAATTATTATTTTTCATTCGTTCTAATAAAACAAATGATGCAACCCACCGTCTTAATTTTCTCGATATTTCCTTTTAGCGAGGAAACATTAATAAAACTTGCTGAACATGGAGGCATTCCTGTCTCTATTATTCTGGCACAATCCCTTTTCATGTATGTTTTTTCCCAGAGCATCATTCAAGTAATTAAAGTGGTTACTCTTAGTAAAGAAGGGAGGAGATAATAGACATTCTTAATAAATAAATCAATTAATTAATGTGAACACTAATAATGTTCACATTTTTTCTATCAAAAATAGTTTAAAAAACTTGCTTAAATACTTGGCTTTAATAGTATTAATTCCCTCGTACAATACTTAACTCTCCATTAATTGTAGTGGAGATCACAATTATGGCGAACAAAACAAGCTAAAGTAAAAATCCGCGCGATCTACATATAGAGTAATTGACCCAATATTGTTGGACACAGAACACCATATCTGTGGTATAACCAAAAAGTGTCCTTGTCAAGTTGACATAAATTTTCTGGAAAAATTAAGTACAAAATTATTATTTTTCATTCGTTCTAATAGTATAAATGATGCAACCCACCGTCTTAACTTCCCCTCAACAAACCCTTAATAACGACACTCAAACCCCTTCTATCTACCATTCACAGCTAGGAGACGGTAAAATTAGAGTGAGACGACGGGACGGATCTTGGACTGCGTTAAATATAGCCAAGATTCGGGCAGTGGTAGAATGGGCTTGTGCTGGACAAGAAGTAAACAATATTGCCCTAGAAGCAGGATTAACCACTCGTCTACGGGACGGCATTACCACCAGAGAGATCCAGGATAACCTAATTAACTGTGCTTTGGAAATGTGTAGTCCCGACGAACCAGACTGGCGTTATGTTGCGGGAAGACTTCATATCTGGAGTCTCTGGAAAGATACCTTAGTCAGTCGTGGTTATCAGTATGGCAGCTATGAAATTGCAGCCAGGACTAAAGTAGAATGCAAACAATACGATAATCGTCTCTTAACCTATTCTACAGAAGAATTACGAGAAGCCGGAACTTGGATTAATTCAGACTGGGATACGGACTATGACTATGCTGGGGCGGTTTTGTTAACCAGTCGTTACCTTTTAGACGATGAACTTCCCCAAGAAGCGTTTTTAACCTGTGCTTTACTTTTGGCAACGGTGGAAAGTCCCGAAAATAGATTACCTTGGGCAAAACGATTTTATGAAGCTATAGCCAAGCGGAAAGTGTCTCTGGCAACCCCTATTTTAGCTAATTTACGGGTTCCGGGGGGGTCTTTGACCAGTTGTTTTATTTTGTCCATCGATGACAACCTAGAGAGCATTTTTGAGGAGATTACCAACACCGCCAGGATCTCCAAAAATGGCGGTGGTGTTGGGGTTAATGTCAGTCGTATTCGGGCCACTGGTAGCTGGGTTATGGGCAAAA
Source organism: Crocosphaera sp. (assembly GCA_051439625.1). Taxonomy (GTDB): domain Bacteria; phylum Cyanobacteriota; class Cyanobacteriia; order Cyanobacteriales; family Microcystaceae; genus Crocosphaera. The sequence goes on from JBFRWO010000253.1 coordinate 2,511, forward strand.
ATAACGCTTCTGGGGGCGTTATTCCTTGGATTAAGTTGTTAAATGATACTGCGATCGCTGTTAACCAAGGAGGTAGAAGGGCCGGGGCCGTTACGGTTGGGCTGGATATTTGGCATTTAGACGTACCAGAATTTTTGGAAATACAGACAGAAAATGGTGATCAAAGACGAAAAGCTTATGATGTTTTTCCTCAGTTAATTTTGACCGATGAATTTATGCGTCGGGTGGAAAATAAGCAGGAATGGACGTTAGTTGATCCCTATGAAGTTAAGGAAAAGTTTGGTATTGAGTTAGCAGAATTATGGGGAGAAAAGTTTGAAGAAGCTTATCGTTTAATCGAGGCAGAATTAGATAGAGAAATTACTCTCTATAAGCGTGTTAATGCTCGTGAATTGTTTAAAACAATGATGCGATCGCAAGTGGAAACGGGGATGCCTTATTTAGCTTTTAAAGATACCATTAATATGGCTAATCCTAATAAGCACGTTGGCTATATTCCGGGTGTAAATTTATGCACAGAGAGCTTCTCAAATGTTACTCCAGGACAAGAAGCACATTGTTGTAACTTAGTTAGCTTAAATTTAGCTAATCTTGAAGAAGAAGAACTGGATTATCTTTGCAATATTGCGGTTCGTATTCTGGATAATACTATCGATATTACTAACCCTCCCTTTGGCGATGCAAAAGCACATAATGATCGATATCGTACTGTTGGAGTCGGTTGCATGGGGTTAGCTGACTGGTTGGCTAAAAAGGGTTTAACCTACGAAAATATAACAGAAATTAGTAACTTATTTGAAGAGGTTGGTTATTGGTGTACCCATACTTCTATGGAGTTGGCTAAAGAAAGAAGTCCTTATAATGCTTTTGAGGGAAGTGACTGGAGTAAAGGGTTATTAATAGGCTCAAAACCGGTTGATTGGTTCCTTGAAAATGCCGCTAAAAAAGAGCGTTGGGTTCAGTTATCTGAAGACATTAAAACATTCGGTATTCGTAACTCCCATATAACTGCGATCGCACCTAATACTTCTTCTTCTTTGGTACAGGGTTGTACTGCTAGTATTCTTCCTGTTTATAGTCGTTTCTTCTACGATAAATGGGCAAAAGGAACTGTTCCTATTGCACCTCCTTTTATTAAGGAATCTTTCTGGTTTTATCACGAAAATAAGACTTTAGATCAACAAAAAGTAGTCAAAGCAGTTTCGACGATGCAACAATGGATAGATACGGGAATATCGATGGAATTGTTGTTTAATTTGAATCAAGGTATATACTTTCCTAGTGAACCGGAACGCTGTTTGACTGCTAAGGATATTTTTGAGACGTTACTATTAGCGTGGAAAGAAGGTTGTAAGGCGATATATTACGTTAGGACGGTGCAGAAAGACGATTTTAAAGAGTCTGATAATAATTGTACTGCTTGTGCTAATTAATCTCGTTGGGTGGGCTAAATGCTCACCTTATTCATTTTTTAAATCGATCATCTTCTTAAGTATATATGTATCTAGGAAATATTCATCGTTTGTTTTAGAATGGTAGTTTTATGTCTATTATTTTAGAGAAAAAGATGAACCAAAATTTGTATGACAGGGACTACCACCTTTGGTTAGAAAAAACCGTTCAAATCTTACAGGATAGAAATTTTAAAGATTTGGACATCTTTAACTTAATTGAAGAAATAAAAGATCTGGGAATTAGTGAAAAAAAAGCCGTTAAAAGTAACTCTCGCATATTATTAATGCACCTATTAAAATGGAAATATCAACCTAATAAACGCTCAAAGAGTTGGAAAAGTTCTATTATTGAACACAGGAAAAGAATTAGAGATAGTTTTCAAGATAGTCCTAGTTTAAAAGTTTATTTTGCTGATAATTTTGACTTATGTTATCAAGATGCTAAAGAATTAGCCGCAGCAGAAACAGGGTTATCTATTGATAAATTTCCTAATCAATGTCCTTTTTCTCAACAAGATACCTTAAAATCAGACTACTTCCCTGAATAAAAATAGAGGTTATTATGCAAACAAACTTATATAATAAAGATTATTGTTTATGGTTAGAAGAAACCGTACAATTATTAAAAGAGGGAAGGTTAACAGAATTAGATATTAATAATTTAATTGAAGAAATAGAAGACATGGGAAGAAGTGAGAAGAAAGCCGTTAAAAGTAACTTAAAAATTGTTCTGTGTCACTTACTAAAATATAAATACCAACCAGAAAAGCGTTCAAGAAGCTGGTTATCTACTATTTTTGAACATCGAGATAGACTGGAGGATGATTTTGCTGAGAGTCCTAGTTTAAAACGGTATTTTGATCAAGTTTTTGAACCTTGTTATCAAAAAGCAAGAAAACAAGCATCAATTGAAACAGGGTTCCCCTTAGAAACTTTTCCTATTAACTGTCCTTTTACTACTGAAGAAGTATTAGATATGGACTACTTACC
>JBFRWO010000254.1:0-2764 GCA_051439625.1 Crocosphaera sp.
GTCTCCAAACCAATAATTCTCTGGGACAAGGTTATCTACCTATTTATGGTATCGGTCATAGTATGGGTTGTAAACTTCATTTATTAATTGGTAGTCTTTTTTCTGTGGAAAGAGCAGGAAATGTTCTTATTTCTTTTAATAATTATCCTGTGAAAAAAGCCATTCCTTTTTTGGAACAATTAGATATTGAGGATTATGTTAACTTAGAGTTTACTCCTTCTCCCGATGAAACTAAACTTATTATCGAAAAAGATTACTTAGTTAGACGTAATTTATTGATAAAATTTACTCAAGATAATATTGACGAGACTAATGTTTTAAGTCCAATTTTAGACGAAAAATACCCTAATTTGATTGCTTTACAGACTTTATCAGGGAATCATTTAACCCCATTGTCTCAGGATATAAAGTGGGAAGCAGGGGAAATTTTTACTCCGTTAGATGCTGTTGGTCAATGGGTTAAACAAACTTTTTCCCGTGATTTATATCGTCTCAAAGATGAAATTTTACGTTGGTTAAATCCTGGGAGAATTGTTTAAGAATGGATAATCGATAATGGATAATTAACAATTAACAATTAACAATTAATAACTGTCATTCCGAGGAAGGAGAAATCTTCTTAACTTCCTAACCAAAATGAGTAGTTCTATAAAAGATTGTGTAATGAAAGTAAATCGAACTCAAATTATAGCCCTAACCATTAATTTTAGGACATTTTATTTATTTCTGTGGCCTGTTTCCCTATTCCCTGTTTCCTAAAACAAAAATCTATATGTTCAAACCGTTTTCTGTAATACTATAATGATAAATTACCATGAACAGCTAACCAAATATAAGGAGGATCAAAACTGGTAAAAGTAACCCGATGTTTTTGATGAGCTTTAATTAATAAATAATCTCCTGCTTTAAGATTAATTGAGGAATTATCCAAGAATAATAAAGTTGCTTTTCCTTGTAATAAAATCACCCATTCATCTTCTTCTTGATCATACCAAGTATCTTCAGCAGTAGTTTGTCCAGTAGAAATAATACGCTCAATTTTAACATTTTTACTATTAAGAATAGTCTCAAAAATCTCTTGGTCACTCAATTGATTGGTAAATTGAAAAATATTATCCATAACTTATAAATATTGTCAATTATTAACTATTAATTATTAACTATTAATTATCACCCCCCTATCCAAAACACACAGGACAGGATATACTTTTTTCGGGACTGTTGATGGATACAAATATGGTAGCAGTAGCAATTCTGGCAGCCGGTAAAGGAACACGGATGAAATCTGACTTACCTAAAGTATTACACACTTTAGGGGGGCGATCGCTAGTACAACGGGTAATCGATAGTTGCAATCTTATTGCCCCATCTCGAAAACTGATTATCATTGGTTATGAAGGGGAAAAAGTTAAACAGTCCTTTGAGCATAGCTCATCCCTAGAATTTGTCGAACAAAAGGAACAATTAGGGACAGGACACGCTATACAGCAATTATTACCCCATTTACAAGGTTTTCAGGGAGATTTATTGGTTTTAAACGGGGATGCGCCTTTATTACGCCCCGAAACCCTACAAAATTTACTCCAGATTCATCAAAAAAATAATAACGCAGCCACCTTATTAACGGCAAATTTACCCAACCCCAAAGGGTATGGACGAGTTTTTTGCGATGGGAACAACCAAGTTAGCCAAATTGTCGAAGATAGAGACTGTAACGCGGCACAAAAGCAGAATAATAGGGTTAATGGCGGAATATACTGTTTTAACTGGGAAAAACTAGCGGAAGCGTTACCGAAACTTTCCACTAATAACGATCAAAAAGAATACTATTTAACCGAGGTTGTGGATTATCTCAACCCTGTTATGGCAGTTGATGTGGAAGATTATTACGAAATTAATGGTATAAATGATCGCTATCAACTTTCTATTGCTAATGATATCTTACAAGATCGCATCAAAAAGCATTGGATGAGTGTGGGTGTGACCATGATCGATGCTGATAGTATTACCATCGATGATACTGTAACCCTTGCTCCTGATGTCATCCTCGAACCCCAAACTCATCTCCGGGGGAATACTTCTATCGGGGCCAAAAGTCGTATTGGTCCGGGAAGTCTCGTCGAAAATAGTACCATTGGGGAACAGGTAACGGTACTTTATTCGGTTGTTACTGATTCTCAAGTTGCTGATAACTGTCGTGTTGGTCCCTATAGTCATTTACGAGGAGAGGCAAAAATAGAGGAATCTTGTCGTATTGGTAATTTTGTGGAGATTAAAAAGACTCAGGTAGGAAATAAGAGTAATGTTGCTCATTTATCCTATCTTGGGGATGCTATTCTAGGCCAACAGGTAAATGTGGGTGCAGGAACTATTACAGCTAATTATGATGGTTATCAGAAGCATCAGACGGTTATCGGCGATCGCACCAAAACGGGAGCCAATAGTGTCTTTGTTGCACCGGTTACACTGGGTGAAGAGGTGACAGTAGCTGCCGGATCGGTTGTTACTAATGATGTTCCCAATGATGCTTTAGTTATTGCTAGACAGCGACAAAAAATTATTGAAGATTGGAAGGAGAAAATGGGGCAAAAATAATCATAATAACCCTGTAGGGGTGTCTTTGACCCCTACAATTTGAAAAAATTAAAAAACCCGCCTTAGCGGGTACTCAAAACTTGACATACTCCACTCCCTGAAGTGAGTAGATTCTCCAAACATCACTGCGAAAGGATTACTGGCTCATCCAGACCGCTTAACTATCTCC
>JBFRWO010000255.1:0-4311 GCA_051439625.1 Crocosphaera sp.
TTTTCTGTAATTCTGGGGCAGAAGCCAACGAAGCAGCTATTAAACTCATTCGTAAATACGCCCACACCGTTCTCGACTTTTTAGAACAACCCGTTATTTTAACCGCTAAAGCCAGTTTTCACGGACGGACATTAGCCACTATTACTGCCACCGGACAACCTAAATATCAACAAGACTTTGAACCCTTGATGCCCGGGTTTGCTTATATTCCCTACAACGATATCAAAGCCGTTGAACACGCGATCGCAGACATGGATGAAGGCAACCGTCGGGTTGCTGCCATTATGTTAGAACCCCTACAGGGCGAAGGAGGAGTAAGACCCGGGGAAATCGACTATTTTCTCCGTTTAAGAAAGATTTGTGACGAAAATAATATTCTCTTGGTCTTTGATGAAGTACAAGTTGGCGTTGGCCGCAGTGGTAAACTCTGGGGTTACGAAAACTTAGGAGTCGAACCAGATGTCTTAACTAGCGCGAAAGGGTTAGCAGGAGGTGTTCCCATTGGGGCAATGATGTGCAAAGAGTTTTGTAACGTTTTAACCCCTGGAACCCACGCTAGTACCTTCGGAGGGAACCCTTTAGCCTCTGCTGCCGCTTTGACAGTCCTCAAAACCATCGAACAAGACAATATCTTGCAAAATGTTCAGGCAAGAGGGGAACAGTTACGCACTCGTTTACGGGCGATCGCACAAAAAGATCCCACCCTATTTACAGATGTGCGCGGTTGGGGGTTAATTAATGGTATGGAAATTAATGAAGAAATGTCCATTACCTCCATTGAACTGGTTAAAGCAGCTATGGATGAAGGGTTATTATTAGCCCCGGCCGGACCGAAGGTATTACGGTTTGTTCCTCCTTTAATTGTCACAGAAGAAGAAATTGATCAAGCTACTGAAAAGTTAGAAGCAGCTATTAGTAAGGTTTGCGCGGCTGCAGTTAATTAAAATAGAAACAAGAGGGCGTTAATTATAACGAACTCTTGTTATCTTATAAATGATGAGAGGAGAAAACTATTGTTATGAGTAACGAAATTGCAAAAAGAAAATTATTATCCGCTCTTTGTCACGGATCGATCTTTTTTAGTGCCACTTTTGTCTGCATTGGTGTTCCCATTGTCATTCTTTTTATCTCTGATGATGAAATTATCCAAAATAATGCGAAAGAGGCTTTAAATTTTCATCTAAATGCTTGGTTATATGGTATTATTTTCGGAATTTTAACCCTAGTTCTAATTGGTTGGTTATTATTAGGAATTTTAGGCATTGTTGTGGTAGTAATGCCCATTATTGCTATTGTTAAAGTGTTTACTGATCCTAATAAAGTGTTTCGCTATCCTTTTATTTTCAGAGTTTTATAATTTCCCTCGTTATTAAAATTGCTTTGAGGTTAACATCAAAATGTAGCAGTTTTCATTGTTAGGGAACAGGGGTTAACGAAGTCAGAAGTCAGAACTCAGAAGTCAGAAGTACGTTCCGGTGCTATGGCACAGATGTTGTTTTTGAAACAAAGATTTATGCTCCGTTTCAAAAACTATGCGCCTTAAAAGGAGGGGTTTTAGACCCAAATATTTTCAGTAAAATTAAAGTGTACCTCATGAATTTAAGAAAAACTATCCCTAATTTTTAAGTTGTTAAAAAGATCAATGATTATAATCTGAAGTCATTCTTAGGGGTTAACAACAGTTGACCCCTACAATATGAATTTATGTAGTCTAAGTTGATGAAAATGAAATTAAAACTAACACTTAAAAGCATCATTTTATCTAGATAAACGTTAAAAAATGAAACCAATATTTGCCACTTTTATCTGTTAGCTGAATATTGAAAAGTGATTGCTGAATACTTACCAAAAACTTAGAATCTAAGAATCAATAATTAATAGTAACTGAAACAAAAAGACAAAGTTAACAATAGGTTAAGTAACAAATAAAATGCTAAAATATTAAAAAAATACTAAATTCATATTGATTTTACTGTTATAAAGTATTATATTAACCCATGAGTCCTAATCGTGACTTCAGCAACAGGAAAAATATTATATAGTTTAACCTGTTAAACCTTAAAAATAAGAAATCATTGGAGTTATAATTAATGGTTGCAACACCCGATAAACCGCAAGTACAAGAAACTCCCCTCTCACCCGAAGAATTGAGAAAAATTCATGCTTACTGGCGTGCTTGTAACTATTTAGCCGTTGGCATGATTTATCTAAAAGATAATCCTTTACTAAAAGAAACCCTTACAGAAGACCACGTTAAAAACCGTTTATTAGGTCACTGGGGATCAAGTCCTGGCTTAAGTTTTATCTATATCCATCTTAATCGCCTCATCAAAAATTACGATTTAGATGTTGTTTATATGGCAGGGCCAGGTCATGGTGCGCCCGGTATTTTAGGACCCGTTTATTTAGAAGGAACTTACTCCGAAGTTTACCCCGAAAAAAGCGAAGACGAAGAAGGAATGAAAGCCTTTTTCAAACAGTTTTCCTTCCCCGGTGGTATCGGTAGTCATTGTACCCCAGAAACCCCCGGTTCCATCCACGAAGGAGGAGAATTAGGATATAGTTTATCCCATGCCTACGGATCTGTGTTAGATAACCCCGACCTGATCACCGTTGCTGTAGTAGGAGACGGAGAAGCAGAAACAGGACCCTTAGCTACTGCTTGGCATTCTAACAAATTTATTAACCCCATCAGAGACGGTGCAGTATTACCCGTTTTACACCTCAACGGTTATAAGATCGCTAACCCCACCATTTTAGCCCGTATCTCTCACGAAGAATTAGAATATCTCTTCAAAGGATACGGTTATAAACCCTATTTCGTAGAAGGTTCCGATCCCGATCTCATGCACCAAGCGATGGCCGCAACCCTAGAAACTGCGATCGCAGAAATTAAAGAGATCCAAAACGAGGCCCGCACCACTGGAGTGGCCAAACGTCCAATGTGGCCCATGATTGTTCTACGTTCCCCCAAAGGGTGGACAGGTCCCAAACAAGTTGATGGTAAAAAGACCGAAGACTTCTGGAGATCGCACCAAGTCCCGTTATCTGGAATGCACGGCAACCCCGGACATATCAAAGTATTAGAAGATTGGTTAAAAAGCTATAAACCAGAAGAACTCTTTGACGAAAACGGAACATTATTACCCGAGTTAAAAGAGTTAGCCCCCACAGGAAACCTTCGTATGAGTGCCACCCTTTACGCTAACGGTGGTTTATTACGCAAAGACCTAAAAATGCCTGATTTTCGTGAGTATGGCGTAGAAGTGGACAAACCTGGTGCAGTAGAAGCGGAAAATACCCGTCCCTTGGGTGTATTTTTACGGGATGTCATGGCCAATAACATGAACAGCTTCCGTGTCTTTGGACCCGATGAAACTGCCTCTAACCGTCTCAACGCTATCTATGAAGTCAGCAAAAAAGTCTGGATGGCTGATATTATCGATGCAGATGCAGACGGAACAGAGATCACTACCGATGGTCGGGTGATGGAAATGTTGAGCGAACACACCCTACAAGGATGGTTAGAAGGGTATTTATTAACAGGTCGTCACGGCTTTTTCCACACCTATGAAGCCTTTGCCCACGTAGTTGATTCTATGTTTAATCAACACGCAAAATGGTTAGATATTTGTAAACATGAAGTACCTTGGCGCGCGCCTATTTCTTCTTTAAATATCATGCTTTCTTCCACGGTTTGGAGACAAGATCATAACGGTTTCTCCCACCAAGATCCAGGATATGTTGACCTTGTTACCAATAAGAGTGCCGGCGTAGTTCGGGTATATTTTCCCCCCGATGTTAACACCTTATTATCTGTTGGAAACCACTGTTTAAAGAGTAAAGATTACGTCAATGTTATTGTTGCCGATAAACAAAAACATCTGCAATATTTGACCATGGACGAAGCCATTAAACACTGTACCAAAGGTATTGGTATTTGGGAATGGGCCAGTAACGACGACTGTGGAAAAGAACCCGATGAACCGGATGTTATTATGGCTTGTTGTGGAGACGTTGCGACGAAAGAAGCATTAGCAGCAACCGCCATTTTAAGGGACGAGTTTCCTGAGTTAAAAGTCCGTTTTATCAACGTAGTTGACTTGTTTAAATTACAATCAGATACAGAACATCCTCATGGACTTTCTGATCGTGATTTTGATACTTTGTTCACTGTTGATAAACCCATTATTTTCAATTTTCATGGTTATCCTTGGTTAATTCATAAGTTAACCTATCATCGTACTAACCATGATAATCTTCATGTTCGTGGCTACAAAGAAAAGGGAAATATTAATACACCTTTAGAGT
>JBFRWO010000256.1:0-4154 GCA_051439625.1 Crocosphaera sp.
GAAACTACACGAGTACCAGGTGCATCACTCCAACTGGAACGCACCACCAACTCAACCCCATAGTTGCGAGCTATTTCTACGGCCCGAGGGTGCAGAACTTTCGCTCCTAAACTAGCTAATTCTAACATCTCATCGCAGGTAATTTCTGCCATTAACCTCGCTGAGGGTACGAGACGGGGATCTGTGGTTAAAATGCCAGGAACATCGGTGTATATCTCGCAAAAACTAGCGTTTAAGGAGGCTGCGAGGGCAACTGCCGAAGTATCTGATCCCCCACGGCCTAAAGTGGTTATTTCTAAATTTTCTCGGGAACTAATTCCTTGAAACCCTGCGACAACAACCACTTGAGCTTGCTCCAGGTGGCGTTTGATGCGATCGGGTTTAATGGAAAGAATGCGGGCCCGACTATGTTCGGCTTCGGTGACAATGCCTACTTGCGCTCCGGTTAAGGAGATGGCTGGTTGTCCTATTTCTTGTAAGGCCATAGTCATCAGGGCAATAGTAACCTGTTCCCCGGTAGACAGTAACATATCCATCTCTCGTCGGGAAGGGTTGGCGGTAATTTCTTGTGCTAAATTAACCAAAGTATCGGTGGTTTTGCCCATAGCAGAGACGACCACAACGACTGTATTTCCTTGTTGAACGGTTCGATGGATGCGTTGGGCAACGGTTTGAATCCGTTCTACTGACCCGACGGAGGTTCCTCCGTATTTTTGGACAATTAGAGCCATAGTTGAAATAGATGCAGAGATATCTAAGGTTTAATGTAGCAAAATTACTCAGGGGTTGTGGGGAATTTGTAATATTTTCTTATACTATGAGGTTATTTTTAACAGTTTGAACAAGATTCTAATTAGTTATTATTTTCGGTTATTTTTCTTACTTTCTCAACGGCTAAATTTAACATAATCTCAAGAGAAGTCCCCATCTAAAAATACTATTTTAGGAATACTCATATTTTAGATAGGGATGAATTTTGAAGGATAGAGTATCAATTCAAAACGTTTTCTAGAAGGTTTTTAATTTCATCGCCTCCTTGATTTTGAAGAAAAGAGAGGATAATCGGGACAAACTGGGCTATCATTCCACTATCTAATCCCAGCTTGGAGAAACCCCCTGCTAAACTCATTAGATTTCCGATTCCGGCTGCTTCCCCTCCCATAGCTGAAGCTAGTCCACCTAATGCACCCATCATTCCTCCAGCTTGTGGAGCAGATGAGAGCAAATTTTCTATACCTGGAACATAATTTGCGACTTTAGCAAAATCATCGTCCCCTAACTTGTCTTTTGCCAGTTGGAAAAGAAGTCCGGCACCACCTTGAGCTTGTGACTCCTCTACGCCGAGATTTTCAGTTAAAAGTTGAATAAGTTCCATGAAGATCACCCTCTAATTTTCCTTATTCTAATGGCAACTCAAAAAAATTGTTACTGAGTCATCTTTCCAGGGTTCATTAAACCGTAGGGATCGACTTCTTTTTTGAAGTTTAACTGTGGAGAATCAATGGTTCTTCGGCCTCCTCCTTCTAATAAATAGGTGTGAGGGTTGGCAATACCGGCACCATTTTCTTCGTGATAACGGATGATTTCATTGACTCTTTCTTCTGTTGTAAAATGAAACAACTGTAAACCAGCAGGAATAACTTTACCTTGGAATTTCAAAAATTCCAAATGAATCATCACTTCATACCCAAAATGATTATAAAAGTGTTCAACCTTATCTAAGGTCAAGTAAAAGGTTTGTAAATAAGTAATACTGGGATCAATTGCACGAGCATGAAGAGTGGTATGATTCCAAGTAAACTCTAATAAACTGGTTCCTTTACTCGCTTCTTCGGCAGTTTTTAGATAAGTTATTTCCCCATTATATTCATAAACTAAATCCTTCAATGCCTCTAAATCATATTCCGAAACCATCAACAAAGCAGCGTGTTTATTTTCGGGTAAATAGTCTTTTAAATGATGTAAATAACGGCAAATGGGGGCAGCTTGAACGGTGATTAATTTTTTAACAATACCGTCGCTATCTCCTAACCCTTGACCAAACTTAGCAGCTTGCATAAAATCATCAAAAGTAACGATAATTTCAGCCCAAGAATAAGTAGGAGCTAAGGGAATTTCTATTTGTGTAATAATCCCATTAGTACCATAGGCATGATTTACTTTTTGCACTTCATCCCCTCTTAATTCCATCAAACAGGGTTCATCTTCTAAAGTTACAATGCGTAAAGCGCGAACATTGCCGCGATCGCTTAATTGTCCATAGTTTACCGATCCCATCCCTACACTACCACCACCAATAAACCCTCCAATAGTAGCTGTACGGTAGGTAGAAGGTGCCATACGCAACTCCCAACCGGTTTGTCTGGCCAGTTTATCAAAGGCGGCCATTTTCACCCCAGGTTCCACACAAGCAACCCCTTGTTCTAACCAAAGAATTTGTTGCATTTTTGTAGTATCAAGAATTACGCCTCCTTCCAGGGGAATACATTGACCATAATTACCGGTTCCGGCCCCTCTAACGGTTAAGGGAACTTTGTATTTAACACAAGTTTGGGCGACTTCTATGACTTCTGCTTCCGTGGTAGGACGAATGACTATATCTCCCCGTTTATCTTGCAATTTTTGCTGCAAAATAGGACTAAAATGGTAATAATCAAGGGATAATTTAGTAATTTGATGGGGATCGGTAATAATTTCTAAATGAGATAAGGCTTCTTTGACTTTATCAATGTTTGGGTGCATAATTTTTGTTAAATGTAGAGGTAAAATTATCTGTTTCTATTTTAACAAATAATGTAACCTGTCAGCGTTGAGTTTTGAGGGTTCAGCTTTTGAATTAAATTCAATTTTTAAGCTTGTATCTGCCAGTTTACACCTGAAAAAAATATTAAGTAATTAACAATTTTTAACACATATAAATATTTATCTTTCTAATAAAAATAACTGAGTGAAATAGTATTCTCCGTCAGCATTTTTAGCAATTCCTACCCCAGTTAAATTAAAATTACCTTCCATAGCTTCACGATGACCTGGACTATTTATCCACCCTTTAACTGCTACATCAGCTAAGTCAGGATAGCCTTTTATATAAGCTAAATTTTCTGCAAAAGAACGATAGGGAATCGTTTTCCCCACTGCTTCGGCCCTATTATCAAAACCATCGTGACTAAAGGTTGTTTTTTTGCTTGCCATATCTCGGCTATGTTGTCTAGCAACATAACTAATTTCTGCATTCATTGTCAATGGGGGTAAATTTTTGGAAAGACGATATTGATTAACTTTACGGTTTATTTCTTCCTCTAGGGCAACTAAAAATTGACCATTTTGACTAGCATTTTCTATTAAAATATCTGAGTTTTTCCAGGGTTCTAAACTATTACTAACTTCAGGAGAATGACCAATAATATCAGTCTTTCCTTTGATAAATATTTGTGTAAAATAGTATTCTCCTTTACTATTTTGTGCTATACCAATTCCAGTTTCATCATATTTGCCTTCAATATTTTTCACGCTTTTGGGATTATTTAACCACTGTTTTAGAGTGGCTTGAACAGGGTCATAATCATTTTTATGGGTGGCTAAATTTTCTGCTCCCTTTTCATGAGGGGTACTATAACCAATAATTTCTAATCTTTTTTCTAAACTTTTATCACTGATAGGAATAATACCAGCAGCAATTCTTTCACTATGAATTCTCGCTTGTTGGCTAATTTGAGGATTAAGTTTTAAGGGTGGTAGATTTTTAGATAAACGATATTGATTAATTTCTCGGTAAGTTGCTTTTTCCAGTGCTTTTAGAAGTGCAGGATCGGTTAAACTAGGAGGAGGGTTAGAAGGTGTGGTTTCAGTGATAGGAATATTTTGAATAGCGATAGGTTCAAGAGACTCACAAGCCATTAAACCCAATGTCAACAAACAAAAAGTAAATAAGCGTTGATAAGAATGATTTTTCATAGGGCAACAGAAAAAACCGTTAAAATTGTTAGGAATGTTAAGAATAGAGTATGAATAGTTTAGCGTCAGTGAGCAAAAAAGCGATCGCACCCCAATTAATCAATTATCCCATTGTAGAGACCTTTCACTCGTTACAGGGGGAAGGAACCTGGACAGGGACAAATGCTTTTTTCATTCGTTTAGCAGGGTGTGATGTTCAT
>JBFRWO010000257.1:0-7936 GCA_051439625.1 Crocosphaera sp.
GCTTGTATTAGTGCCATTCCTGGAGGCAGCGACTCCGTAACTATTAGTTTATACAGTGACTTGGGTTGGTAAATTATTCAAATAGTGTGGGAAGTGTGGGAAGTGTGGGGAGTGTGGGGAGTGTGGGGAGTGTGGGAAGAACTAAGATATTGCCATATATCTGTCATTCCGAGGTACTCAGAATCTCCATAACGCCCTAATAACAAGGCATAACGCTATTCAGAAAAAATTTTTTGTCAATTCTTCACAATAAAACTTTACACTTTCGTAACATTTTGTTACATTAGGTATGTACCAAATTATTACATAGACTTTTATGATTCCTATTCCACAGCCCCTTAAGGCAAAATCCGCAGTTTCCGACCTCAAACAACGCCTTGACTGGGGTGAACCTGCTTTAACCATCATTGATGTTAGAGATAGAGCAGCTTTCAACAACAGTCACATTACTGGAGCTACTTCTTTACCTATGGATGAGTTAGTTAACAGAGCTTTAAGTAACTTTGAACTCGACCGCGATATCTATGTCTATGGCGCAACAGAAAAAGAAACTGTTTTAGCCGTAAATAGACTACGTGGTGCTGGTTACGAAAACGTAGCCGAGTTAGTTGGTGGTTTGAATGCTTGGAAAGCTGCCGGTTATCCCATCGAAGGATAATCGACAACCGTTACATTAATTTTGTTAGTCATTAAAGGATAACCTACTCTGGATAATTTGTCTGGAGTGGGTTATTATTTCGGGAATTGATTTTTTGAGCAGTGCGTAAAATTTGCCCGGCCAAAATAGCTGCCCCAAAACCATTATCAATATTGACCACACCAATACCAGTTGCACAGGAATTTAACATTGTTAATAAGGGAGCAACTCCACCAAAACTGGTCCCATAACCTATACTTGTAGGGACTCCAATCACGGGACAATCTACTATACCAGCCACTACACTAGGTAAAGCCCCTTCCATCCCTGCTACTACAATAATGACATCAGCTTGATTTAATAATTCTCGGTGACTTAATAAGCGATGAATACCGGCAACCCCCACATCCCAGAGTTTTTGGGTTTGAAAGCCACATAATTGCGCTGTAATCGCTGCTTCCTCAGCCACCGGTAAATCCGCCGTACCAGCCGTTAGGATAGAAATGATCCCCGAAGCCTGAAACTGATTTTGACCTGTTTGTAGTGCGCAAATACGGGCAGTGGGATAATAAATGAGAGAGGGTATCTCCGCTTGTAGTTGTTCTGCGATCGCTGCTTCGATGCGAGTGGCCATCACCACAGGAGAATGACGGGCCATGGTGTTCATAATTTGTATAATTTGTTCTGGGGTTTTTCCTGGTCCCCAAATGACTTCAGGAAACCCGGTTCTTAAGTGACGATGATGGTCAATTTTAGCAAAGTCGGCCACCTGTTCAAAATTAAGGTTTTTCAGTTGTTCGAGGGCAGTTTCGGGGTTTATTTCCCCTCTGGAAATGGCTTTGAGGAGTTCTTGCAGCGCGTCAGGGTTCATGCAAAGGCTATTATTTAGTATCCATTGTTTATTTTAGTTTAATTGTGTTAACTTAAGTACATCTATGCTAGGGGATTAAAACTATGACAACCCTAAATCCCTCCTCTGATCTTATCTATCTTCCTACTGATTTATGGAGTGATGAACCTCCTTTGGAAAGCGATCTTCATTTACAACAAATTATTCTACTTTTAAACTGTCTAGAAAGTTTTTGGTCACATAGGAATGATTACTATGCAACGGGTAATCTGACTATTTATTATAATGCGGAGCAACTGAAAAAACGAGATTTTTGTGGACCGGATTTTTTTGTGGTTTTAAATACAGAAAAACGACCTCGTAAAAGTTGGGTTGTTTGGGGAGAAAAGGGACAATATCCCCATGTAATTGTAGAAATACTTTCCGATTCTACGGCGAAAGTTGATCGAACGAAGAAAAAAGAACTCTATCAAAACATTTTTCGCACTCCTAATTATTTCTGGTTTGATCCTGTTAGTTTAGAGTTTCAAGGTTTTAGGTTATCTGAAGGAATATATAAACCGATTAATCCAGATGAAAACGGGTATTTATGGAGTGAACAACTAGGCTTATATTTAGGTATTTATGAGAGAAAATTGCGTTATTTTACCCCTGAAGGTGAATTAGTTTTAACTCCTCAAGAATTGGCTGAACTTACTCAAGAAAAGTTAAAAGACTTAGAAAATAGTCAATTATTAGCTGTTTCTCGTCTTCAAAAATTAGGATTAACTATAGAACAGATAGCAGATGCTTTGAGTTTATCTGTTGAACAAGTTAGGATTATACTATCACAAAATTCTCCTGACTCAAGTAATTAATTCTTGATTGAAATGTAAATATTCTCTTTTGGATCTTTTAGATTATTCTATTCATATAGTTTATTGGTAAATATTAAGATTCAGTAAAAAATATACCATAATAATTAGAGTTATGTTAAATAATTGATTATGGTAAAACCCAAAAATTGTTTAATCTCATATATAGTAATCAGTAATGATATTTGGGAAGCTACAATATATCAGGACATAATAGTATTGTGTCCCTACGAATGGTTTCTTGTAGGGGTTTAACACTGTTAAACCCAGAAAGCTTATTTTCTCATAACTGAAACCTGATTGCTATAATACAAAGAAAAATCTTATCCCATTATTTTATTAGCAGTAGATATGAATAATTTTCCCGATTTTCGTTCATTTGGTTATGAAGTTATTAAGTCTCTCCAAAACAATATTGAAGGGGGAAGAATCACTTATAAAGCGATTGATCTTCAATCTAAAAAACCTGTTGTAATTAAACAGTTTCGATTTGCAAAAAATAGCGACTTGGATAGTTATAAATTAATTGAAAGAGAAATTGACGTATTACGAGGGTTGAAACATCCAGGAATTCCTAAATATCTCACCAAGTTTGATCCTGGGGATGGTTTATGTTTAGTTCAAGAATATAAAAATGCTGATCCTTTATCAAAAAAACGCTCGTTTAGTCCAGAGGAAATTAAATCTATTGCTAGTCAAGTTTTAGAAATTTTAATCTATTTACAAACACAAATTCCTATTATTATTCATAGAGATATAAAACCTGAAAATATTTTAGTTGATGATGATATTAATGTCTATTTAATTGATTTTGGATTGGCAAGAATTGGTAATCATACAATGGCGTTAAGTACAATAATGGGGGGAACGTTTGGATTTATGCCCCCTGAACAACAGTATAATCAAAAGTTAACAGAAGCGTCAGATTTATATGGTTTAGGTGCAACTTTAATCTGTTTAATTACACAGACAAAATCTTATGATATTGGCAATTTAGTCAATTTTTCTACTAATCGTATTGATTTTAAAGATAAAGTTCCTAAGTTTAGTTTTAGGTTTATTCAATGGCTGGAAAAAATGGTTGCACCTGATCCAGCTAGTCGTTTTTCTGATGCACAAACAGCTTTAGATGCGTTGCAACCGCTTTATGTTATTCGCATTCCTGATGTTAGTTTAGATAAGCAAGAATTAACATTTGTAGCTGATAAGGTAGGACAAAAATTAAGTCAAACTATTAGGTTAAAAAATACTGTTTCTGAAACACTTTTACAAGGAAAATGGTCAGTTTCTCCTCATCCGAATGATCCTCCTCATACTCCTGATCATCATGTTTGGATTCGCATAACTCCTCAACAGTTTGAAGCACATTATCAAGAAGAAGTAACTTGCACTATTACTATTGATACAAGTAAGTTAAAAGCAGATAAATATTATGAGAGAGAGATTATTTTAGAAAGTAATGGAAAAGAGGAACAAATTTCTTTAAATGTAGGCATTCAAACAGATAAGATGGAATTTGATGTTGTGTTTCCACCCTATATTTATCTTATTCTTGTTGGTTGTTTTTTCGCTATTTCATCTGCTGCACTATCTGCTTTTTTAGAGTGGATGATTAATATTAATACTAATACTAATTGGTTCTCACCACTTTCTCTCTTATTAGACAAATCTATTCTATTTAGTTTATTTAGTTCATTTTTTGGGATTATCTTTTTTCTTTGGGTATATTTATTTTTTGTTATTGACATTCATGATAATGGTGAAAATTGGGTTTTCAAATCTTTCTATATAAACATTTTAACCTTGATATCGCTCTCAATATTTGATAATAATTCCAATTCCATCTTAGCCTTCTTTTTTTCATCAAACTATACATTAGAAAAATTGGTCGCAATAATTATTTGTTGTCCATATTTTCTTTTTTACGTTATGTTTATAGCGATTTGTCCCTTGTTAACTTTATTTTTATTGTTGTATATAAGTGATCATGTGAATACAATGGTAGATAATTTTAAATATAATTCAGAGAGAAAATACCAGCAATATTACCAGAGAGACGGAATAAGTTTATCCTCATTTCAATTCCAAAGATTTCAAGGAAAAGAAGCATGGAAAATAGGGATGTTTAAATTCATGACTACTATACTAGGATTGTCAATCGGAATAGGTTCAATTATTGGTTTTAATGCCTATCTTCTAACTGCTAGTATATTATCTGCTGTTTCTCTCGGAGGATTATGTATTTATCCACCTATAAAATTGATGGTATTAAAAGCGCAATATCGCAAACAAGAATCGCAAAAATTAATTGAACCGTAACGTTCTAGAGACTGTTTCTAAATAAGATATTTAGTAGTGAACTGTTTTAGTTAAATAAAGTAATAGTAATGTGAGCATCTTGCTCACTAGCCGTAAAAATAGTAAGCTATCAAAATAGTAAATTACTACAATAGTAAACTATAAAAATAGTAATCTACCCAAATAGTAAGCTACAAAAATAGTAAATTACAACAATAGTAAATTACAACAATAGCAAGCAAGATGCTTGCACTTCGTTAAATCTAATGCACTCAATTAGATGAGACAGTTTACTACAATTATCTGTTTCTAAAAAGGATTAATAATCTGAATACCACAGTCTTCAAAATCCGCTACATTACGAGTAGCAATAATCGCTTTATTAGTGTAACAAATTGCAGCAATTTGAGCATCTGCTTGAGAAATTGGTTTACCTTTACGTCGTCTTTGAAAAGCAATATCAGCAAAAGCAATTGCGGCCTTTTCATCAAAGGGTAAAACTCGTCCTGCAAACTCCTTTAAAAACATTAATTCGGCTGCTTTTTGTAAATCATTATGACGTTTTCCTTGAGGAAGAATGGCTATCCCATACAGAATTTCAGCTTGAGTAATAGTAGTTGTCCATAAGGTTGTTATAGGATATTGAGAAGCCCAAGTTCGTACTTTTTCTGAACCTTTACTCTTCATCAATTCAGATAATACATTAGTGTCTAAAATAATCATTCTGTAAAATTTGGAAGATCCCGAATTGCATCTCTAGATATTTCTGGTAATTCAATAATATCGATATGAGAAAATCGTTTATCAAGGGCAGTAACTAGATCAAAAGAGTTCAATTTTGAATCTGATAAATTAATAGATTTTTCTGAATTTAAGACTAGATCAGCCAGTAATTTTAAAGCATAATCTTCTATAGATACACCTAATTCTCTCGCTTTTTGTTCGAGATGTTGTTCAATTTCTGGGGTAAGATTTAAAGTTAAAGACATCACTTAAATGAGAGTTTAAAATTTCATTTATCTTAATTCTAAAGCAGTTGTGATCACTATTAATAGATAATAAAGTAGATGTTATGTTAACAACCATGATATTATTCTGCCCTCTGCCTCAATTATTTGCTATTTTGATAAATAACCTAGAATATCTCATCTAAACCATGAAACGTCGCCACTTCCTTAGTAATACTGCATTAGGTGCAACTACTGCCACTGTTCTCAGTTCCTGTCAAACCCAGCCTACACAAGGAAACGGGACAGGAGATAGCTTACCTACCGTTCGCTGGAAAATGCAAACCAGTTGGCCCAAGTCCCTAGATACCATTTTTGGTGGGGCCCAAACCGTCTGCGATCGCGTTCAAGCTATGAGTGGGGGAAAATTTGTAATTACCCCTTATGCGGCCGGGGAGATCGTACCAGGGTTAGAGGTGTTAGACGCAGTACAACAGGGAACCGTGCAATGTGGTCACTCCCCTAGTTACTATTATGTAGGGAAAAATCCGGCTTTGGGCTTCGGTACGGCTATGCCTTTTGGTTTAACTGCCCAACAACAAAACGCCTGGTTTTATCATGGTGGTGGCTTAGAAACCATGCACAAAATCTATGCAGATTTTAACATTATTAGCTTTCCGGCAGGGAATACCGGGGCGCAAATGGGAGGATGGTTTAAACGTCAAGTTCAGTCTGTTAATGACCTCAAAGGCTTAAAAATGCGTATTCCTGGACTGGGAGGGGAGGTTATGACCCGGTTAGGGGTAAATGTGCAAGTCTTGCCTGGAGGTGAGGTTTTCTTAGCTTTGGATACTGGTGCGATCGATGCTGCGGAATGGGTTGGCCCTTACGACGATGAAAAATTAGGTTTAAATAAAGCAGCGGACTATTATTATTATCCGGGTTGGTGGGAACCTGGGGCAACTTTAGACTTACAAATTAATCGATCTGCTTGGGATAAATTACCACAAGAATACCAAGCTATGTTGCAAGCAGCAGCGATGGAAGCTAACTTAAATATGTTGAGTCAATACGATGCACAAAATAGGGTTGCTTTGCAATCTTTACTGCAAGGAGGAACACAATTAATTCCTTATTCTCAGGAGATTTTAACAGCAGCGCAAACTATTGCTTTTGATTTATATGAAGAAAATGCTAGTAAAGATGCTACGTTTAAAGAAGTTTATGAATCCTGGAATAAATTTAGAAAAGAAGTATCAGAATGGAATAAAATAAATGAATTAAGTTACGCAAATTTTGCCTTTAATCAAAAATAACTGATAACTGGTCACTCTTTACTGATAACTGAACAATGAAACTGATTCTAATTTTACTCCTCAATTTACTTTTGATTTTTATCTCTCCTCAACCCAGTCAAGCAGGGGATATAACTAATAGATTGAATGCTTATCCTGATTGGAATAGTAAGCTAAATATTAGTCAAACTGATGTTGATTTAATTTATCC
The DNA here is from genome assembly GCA_051439625.1 of Crocosphaera sp. GTDB lineage: Bacteria > Cyanobacteriota > Cyanobacteriia > Cyanobacteriales > Microcystaceae > Crocosphaera. The sequence goes on from JBFRWO010000257.1 coordinate 7,093, forward strand.
AGAATGGATGGCCGGAACTTGGACAGCTACCAGTATATTAAGAGAACAAATAGCCCCTTTAGCACCAAAAGTTGTCACCCCAGGCTTTGAAAAAAACGAAAAATACTTAAATAAACCGTTTACTTTTAAAGTCCGTTTTCAACAGCAAAAACTCTCAATCCCTAGTATACTTTCTCTTTCTTCTTTCTCCTCTAATAAAAATTTTATTGTTGCCGATCGCACCTTTAACGGAGAAAATATTGCTAAAGCTTATCTAGGGAATGATCAAGTTCTTTCTGTTAAAATATCTCCCGATAATCCTAATCGTCAAATTACTTTTTTAGCTGATGATAATCAACTTATTTCTACAATAACAGGTCGTGGTCAAGAAACCCCAAATCCTCAAAAATTTCTAACAACTGAAATCACACAACAACTGTTTCAAAGACCAACAAGTATCTATCTTAATGAAGTCGAAACTACAACAGATTATCAATTAATCAATCCGCACAAAGTAACAGCAAAACAAGTAACTGCTATTTATTTATCTCCAGAAGATCCTGAATATTTTAAAGCTATTAATAATCCTGTTGCTTTGTATCAATATGAATTGATTTTAGAAAAATGATTTACATATAGCATTACAAAAATAAGGTTAGGACACATGAATTTTTGTTTTAGGAAAAAGGTAACGAGAAATTGGAACTACAATTTTTTGAGTTTGTGATAAAGTGGAAGAGAAAAGCTGCTGTGTTGGTGACTGCCAATAAAGTTTTTTGATCTATGCTTTGAGTTTAAGGGCGTTAACCAGCTATCGTGGTAGTAAACCGAGCTTGTACTCGGAAACAGAAACGATAAGCGGTCG
>JBFRWO010000258.1:0-11617 GCA_051439625.1 Crocosphaera sp.
CTTTACACCTAAAAGTGTCGACTTCTTTTACGGAACAATACCGAAAGAATACGAACCAAAAGTATACATCTGGGTAGTTAAACCAACGGGAGAAGTTCACTTTGCTAACGTTAACCTCAACCAAAAAGAATCTGTTTCTGCTGCTAATATTCCCATCGTTCCTCTTCTTATTCTTATCATCTGTACAGGTTTAACCGTATATTTCCTTCGTAACCGAAAACCCTATTTAATTGCAGGACTAACCTTAACAGCTATTGCAACAGCAACAACCCTCTTTATACCCCAAAATAATCCCGTTGCTACCAACGTTAACTATAATATTGATGGTTCAATTGCCGATCTTTCTCATAACACCTTTGCCACAGTTAGAGGAAGAAACAGCCAAGAAGTTACCGAAAACTTAAAAGAAGGAACCTGTCATAAAGATGACGACTGTTTACAACAACTACACAAAATATTAATCGATCCCATCGCTCAATATTTACCCACCAACCCAGAAGAAGAAATCGTTATTATTCCAGACGGGGAACTATTTAAAGTTCCTTTTGCTGCACTAAAAAACAACAATAATCAATACCTCATCGAAAACCATACCCTGAGAGTTGCACCCTCCATTCAACTATTAAAATTTACGGCACAACAACAAGCCAAACAAACCCCTAAAAATTTTAAAACAGCCTTAATTGTTGGCAACCCAGAAATGCCTAGAGGAAACAATAATCAACGTCTTGATCCCTTACCCGGAACCGAACAAGAAGCTTATGCGATCGCCGAATTATTGGACACAATTCCCCTTATTGGAGAAAATGCAACCGAATGGCTAATTAAAAATAATATAGAATATGCAGACATCATCCACTTTGCAACTCATGGAGATCCCACAAGCTTAGTTTTTGCCTCTTCCAGCAGCAATGATGGCTTTTTACGGGATGGAGAAATTTACGGTTTGGATCTACAAGCAGAATTAGTGGTTTTAAGCGCGTGTGAGACAGGTTTAGGAGAAATCACCAGTGATGGTATTGTCGGCATTTCTCGTCCCTTCATCGCTGCCGGAGTCCCCAGTGTGGTCATGTCCTTATGGTTAGTTCCCGACGCAGCAACTTCTGAATTAATGATCGACTTCCATAAGAACCTGCAAACAGGACAAAACAAAGCCCAAGCATTACGCCAAGCCATGTTAAGCACCATGAAAACCAACCCCGAACCGGTTAACTGGGCCGGTTTTATTCTTGTCGGGGAGTCAGACCCTATTCAGTGAACAGTGAACAGTTAACAATTAAGTAGGGTGGGTTAGACGGCTATAATTTAGGTAATAATTAGAACATAAAAATCCGTCGTAACCCACCATTTTAGTAACAAAAATCATATAGAAATAGTAAATGGGTTTAATGGTATTGATCAACTACAAAACATCCAAAAAACATCTAAATAAAAAATGAACAGTTATCTTATCCAAAATTGCCTACGAGAACGAAAACGAAAAGAATTATTAGAGAATATGGATGTAATGCTTTAACTTCCATACATTTGTGTAATTAACTGTCTTAACATTTGAGCTTTTTCTTCAGACAAGTGATCTATCTTTTTAATTAATCGCTGCTTACTAATTGTCCGAATTTGATCAACTGCAACTTCAGCAGGTTTACCCATACAAGTAATCAACAACCGACTACGCCATTTAGGATGCAGTTTTGAGGTTACGGGACAAATAACAATGGTTTGTAGACGATAATTCATTTCATTTTGACTAACAACCACAACCGGACGAACTTTATTAATTTCACTTCCTTGAGTTGGATTTAAGTCAGCTAAATAAATTTCATCTCGTTTAGGATTCAAGATTAATGTCCTCTTCTAATTCATCAGCAAGGGTAATATCCCATTCTGACCAATCTTCTTTTTCTTGTGCCATCTCTTGATAGGTTTCGTCCCATGATAGTTGTTCATCGCCACAATTGACTGGTTGTTTTTGACTTTGTTGTTCTAATAAGTGAAAGGCTTCGGTAATCACTTGATCAATGCTTTGATATCTTCCCGTTTTTAGTTTTTCTTTGACAAAGTTTTCCTGTTCAAGAGTAAGAATAATTGACATAGTTGTAACTCCTGTTCTAATCTTGTTTTTTGCCTTTTTCCATAGCATACATCATTTATCGCTAAACTCATTTATACCCGTCAAATTTTGACCTATTTAGATTCAATTGCCAATTATGATTAAATTGCTTTTAATAGTTAGTTTGGTGGGTTTAATGGTATTAAAACCCTACTATTGATCTTTGTCTCGAAAAAAAACACCAAAAAAGTCTCAAAATAATTCAAAACACAAAATTGCATATTTTTCAAGAGCAGTTTATAAAAATTAGATTACCCTTATCAAAAAGTTACAATCTGACTGAGTGATTTAGATATAAATTTCAACAGTAGGGAAATGCTGTTAACGGAGTTTAGGCATTTGCCAGGAAAAAGCAAATCTGTAGCTATACCTATTTCCCAATTCTACCTGACATCAAAGATAACACGAAAATAGCCAAAATGCAAATATGGAGCAAAATAAGTCAAAATCAGCAAAAAAAAAGATAATGTTAACTTGTGTAAATTCAGAGCTTTGTTTTGTAGATTAAATATGAATTGGTTTGATATATAATTATGAGTTATCAGTTACCAGTTATATTCGTCTAAAAAAAATTGTTTAGAGAATATTAAGAGTATAATGTAGTCTTAAGTTGTTGTGTGTGGGAATGGAATGCTTAAACCACTGAAAGATAAACGTCCTCTTCTGATTCTCTCTAGTATCGCATTACTAGGTTCTATCAGCACTGTTGCCTTAACTCCGAAAGTCCTAGAATGGTTTGAAACAAGACAACAAGCTAAAGTCGAAACTGCCCTAGAAGAAGACATTAACCAACCATCCCTTGTCTTAACCCTAGCCGAAGTTCCGCCACAACAAAGACGAGAACAACTAGAAGCGATCGCAGCGTCTAAAAACCTCTCCCTAGAAAGAAGTCGGGCCCGTTACTTATTAGCCAGTGATCTCCTCAAAGAATACGAAGGCGGACCAGCTTTGCGACAACTGGAAGGGTTAGAAAAAGAATATCCCCCCATGAAGCCCTATATTCTGCTTAAACGGGGTCGTGGTTACGAGTTAACCAACGAAACAGACTTAGCACAAAAAACCTGGAAAGAACTAATAAAAACCTATCCCGACTCTTTAGCCTCTGCTAAAGCATTATATAAACTAGGAAACTATGATCCGAGTTATTGGGACCAAGGGATTAAAAAATTTCCCCAACATCCCAGTATTCAAACAGTGATCCGTAAAAGGTTAAAAGAAAACCCCAATCAACCTAAATTATTGCTCTTGTTGGCAAAATACGCAGCCAATGATCCCCAAACTAACCCCATACGCGATCGCTTAGTTAACCAATATGCGGCACAACTAACCCCCGAAGACTGGCAAATAATCGCCGACGGTTACTGGAGAGTAAACGACTATTACAAAGCAGCGATCGCTTACCAAAAAGCCCCCAAAACTCCTCAAAATTACTATCGCATCGCTAGGGGACAACAAGTGCAACCCCGAGGTAATAACAGAGAAACGGTAATCGCTGCCTATCGTCAACTCATGTTTGGTTTCCCCCAAGCCGAAGAAACAGCCCTCGGCCTGAAACGATTAGCTCAATTATCTCCTCCACAGACCGCTATCACTTATTTGGATCAAATTATCAAAAAATTCCCCGAACAAGCCCCAGACGCTCTTTTAGAAAAGGCTAAATTGCTGGATAAATTGAATAGGAGGACAGAAGCGGCCGCAGTTCATCAAACCCTTTTATCTCAATATGCCAACTCAGACGCAACAGCAAAATATCGTTGGCAAATGGCTCAACAAGCAGCAGAAAGAGGAGATGCTCTGGAAGCTTGGACCTGGGCCCAACCTATCACAACCAATAACTCTGATAGTTCTATTGCCCCCAAAGCTGCTTTTTGGGTCGGAAAATGGGCAGCAAAATTGGGTCGTGTACAAGATTCTCAATCCGCTTTTGAATACGTAGTTGCCCGTCATCCTCAATCTTACTATGCTTGGCGATCGGCAGTCCAATTAGGCTGGAATGTGGGTAATTTTAACAATATTCGTCAAATGTTGCCCCAAGTCAATAAACCGACCAGTCGTCCTCTTCCTCCTGCTGGCTCTCCCATGTTTAAAGAGTTGTATCGTTTGGGAGAAGATCAAGATGCGATCGCTTTATTCCAAGCAGAAATCGCTGATAGCCAAGAATTAACCGTTAATGAAGGTTTTACTGATGCTTTATTAAAGTTAGTTCAAGGGAAAAATCTGCAAGGAATTAATCAAGTTTGGGCCCTTCAGAAAAAAGATGATCCCGAACAACAACAACAATGGCAAGAACTCAGAGAAACGGATAAATATTGGCAAACTTTATTCCCTTTTCCTTACTACGATCCCATTACAGAATGGTCTAACCGTCGTCAACTAAACCCTCTTTTAGTTACCTCCTTAATGCGTCAAGAATCGCGTTTTGAAAAGGAAATTAAGTCCCCAGTTGGTGCAACCGGTTTAATGCAGGTAATGCCGGCAACAGGGGAATGGGTAGCTAATCAAATTAATTTAGACAATTATTCTTTAACCGATCCTGATGACAACATTAATTTAGGAACTTGGTACTTAAATTATACCCATTCTAAATATAGTAATAACTCTTTATTAGCGATCGCTAGTTACAACGCCGGACCCGGTAATGTTTCAAAATGGGTGAGAAGATATCAGGAAAGTGATCCTGATGCTTTTGTGGAAAAAATACCCTTCCGAGAAACAAAAGGATATGTAGAAACTGTGTTTGGTAATTATTGGAATTATCTACGCATCTATAATCCAGAAATTTCTCAATTATTAGAAAGATATTCCAAATAAGCAGTTTTTCTGTGAACAGGGACCAGTGGCCAATAATTAATAACTGGTAACTGTTCACTGGTCACTATATAGTTAAACAGGTAAATTCAGTAAAAGTAAAATACTAGAATCTATATCATCCCCTAGATTTGTATACTTTATAATCTCATTTAAGATTTGATGTTTAGGAATACGTAAAACTTCAATTATTTCATCTTCATGAATATTTTGCTCTCCCGATTTTTCACTGTATTTACTAACAAAAATATGTGCCTTTTCATTCGTTAAACCAGGAGAACGATCAATGGTCAAAAAATAGTTGATATCTAGAATCTTATAACCTGTTTCTCCTTCCGCTTCTTTGGCTGCAATTGGTATTATTTTATCTAATGAAGCATCAGGAAAAGCTCCCATAGGCGCACTAATCACAAATTTATTAACGGGAGGTCGATATTGACGTATTAAAATTAGAGAATTGGTTTTTTCTGTAAATCCAAAAACAATTAATAACACTTTTTTGGCATCAGCATAAACCCATTTTCCATTCATAAATGGTTTAGTTTTAACCGAAAAAAAATCATTTTCCATAAGGATTAAACTTTTAAGAATTAGATGGTTTGATATTGTCTAAAACAATCAAAGGATGATTTTCAGGCAAGACATTATTTTCCACAATATTGCTACCCTCATTATTTTCTCCCTTATAAAAGAAGACAATATTATGATAAAAATGAATCTCAATCAGATTTTTATCGAAGTAAGAAGGAACATACCCAGGACGATCAAATTCTTCATGGTTTAGACAGTCCACTAAACTTTTGAATAGTCCCATTGTAGTTGTCACACTGTTTAAATCATCACTATTCCCCCCAAACATTTTCCAGTAGGAAGTCTGAGTATCTTCAACTACATAAATTCCTCCATCTCTAAGCAAAGGAAAAAGAGTTTTAAAAGATTTAATTACATAGCTATTAATATGACAGCCATCATCAATAATAATATTAAATCCACCAACTTGCTCAACAATATTTTCTAAAAAAATAGCATCATCTTGACTTCCTTGAAAAATTTTAATTTTTTCTTCTTCAATACCTGATTTATCATAGATATCAATGCCATAAATCATACTATTAGGAAAAAAATCCCTCCACATTTTTAAAGAACCACCACCAGCATTAGGATCACTGAATCCACCAATACCTATTTCCAGAATATTCAATTTTTCAAATCTTAGGGATTCAAAATGCTTTTGATAATGCTGTGCATAGGAATGACTATTCCATTTATCACTTTGGTAATAAGTAGCTAAACTCATTAAGTTATTACTATCAGGACTAGACATAGTTGATATTTGCTGAAAAATCTATAATGTTTGATATTTTTGCTTCATTTGATTTTAGCTAACTAATTAGCAAAAGTCAATAGTAAATTTTAAAAAGCTAACCAGTTGTGCTAATCTGGTAGTATACTGAGAAGTATGAATATGAAGCAACTTCGACAACAAGCAGGGCTACGAACCATTGATGTAGCCTATCATTTAGATATAGCTGAAAGCACTGTCCGAAATTGGGAGTATGGACGCACTATGCCTAGACTGCGTGCAGATCAATTTGCTCAATTGTGTGAACTCTACAAATGTTCGATCCATAAGTTAGCTCAAGCATCTCAGAATTCCCAAGCTGAAGCTCTTGGAAATAATCGTCAATAATATTAGTTAATATTCTAATAGTTTTCCTTTAGTTTACCCTCATAACATAGAGAATTTAGGGGTATTATAGAATAATAAGTCTAATTTATTCCCATTGTCTCATTTTTTCCCTTATTAATCATCATTTCAAATTAATTGCGCTCTTGCTTGAGTGAGAACTTTCCCCGCAGATTGAGCAAAAACAACGGTGAGCAATAACCCCAAAATAAAATCTGGCCAAAAAGAACCAGTTAAGAAAACTAAGCCAGCAGTTAGCAAAACTGAGGTATTGGCAATAATGTCGTTACGAGAACACAGCCAAACCGAGGACATATTAATATTATCGTTACGGTGACGAATTAACAGGAAAAAGCAGATTAAGTTAGCTATCAAAGCTAAAAGCCCAATTTCGCTCATTACTTGCACTGTGGGGACTGTTTGAGCAAATAATTGATAGGTAGCCCTCGCAAATACTGCGATCGCAGACATAAACATAATACCTCCTTTAAGGATTGCTGCTCGTGCCTGGGCTTTATTTCCTCTTTGAATCACGTAAAGGCTACAGCCATAAACTAAAGCATCACCAAGCATATCTAAAGAATCTCCAGTCAAAGACAATGAATCAGCCTTAATACCTCCAATAAACTCCACTAAAAACATTACTGCATTAATTGCGAGAATTATCCATAACACCTTACCCTGGCGTTTTTGCAGCTTTTGTAATTCCTTTGCTTTGTTTTGACAACAGTGTTCTGACATGATTTACAATTTAACGTTCAAATGAATGTTTGAATAATATCAATGGTATCTTAAAACGTTCAAAAGAATATTAGAATGTAAATTAAATTAATAATGATGGTTATTGCGAAAAAGAAAAATAAAGTGCGTAATATCTAAATGAACTTTTGCAAAGAATCCATAAGAATATCAGTTACACGCTCATCTTTTAAAGAATAATAAGCTAATTTGCCGTCATTACGGTATTTAACTAATTTTAAATCTCGCATTTTTCGTAAATGATGGGAAGCAGTTGCGATCTTGACATTTAACATAGCTGCAATATCGCAGACACAAAGCTCATCACCGTTTCTGAGAGCATAAAGGATCTTAACCCGCAAGCGATCGGCTAAAACATTAAATATAACCGTCATTTCCTCTAAAATATCTTCTGAGGGTAAAGTTTCCCTAATTTGCGCAACTAAATCGGTATTGAAACATCTTACTTGACAAATATCGTCTGCTTTGGTTTTACTCACGAGAATTTAATGGTAACGGTTAAATATCTTTATTTCAATGGTACAGGATACTTGAATTCTTAGTGGGTTAGAAAGTACGATCTCAATTGACTAAAACGAGAGCAGTATCCCCATCACTTTCTATCAAAAATTCTGATAGAATGAAACAAATTAGATATAATTGTAAATATTCCGAATAAGTATGGCTCAAACATTCTAAAAACTATTCGATGAAATTGCGATTTATAGATTTATTTGCGGGTATTGGGGGAATTAGGCTGGGATTTGAGACTGTTGACAGTGAATGTGTTTTTTCATCTGAATGGGATCGATATGCTCAGGATACTTATGAAGCTAATTTTGGGGAACGTCCCCAAGGTGATATTACCCAAATTAAACCTGAAACGATTCCAGAACACGATATTTTATTAGCAGGATTTCCTTGTCAAGCATTTAGTATTTGTGGGGATCGACAGGGTTTTTTAGATACAAGAGGAACTTTGTTTTTTAACATCGAAGAAATTTTAAGAAATAAACGTCCCTATGCTTTTCTACTAGAAAATGTTAAACACTTAAAATCTCACGATAAAGGAAGAACACTGAAAACTATTATTGGACACCTAGAAAATTTAGGTTATTATGTTCATCACACAGTTTTAAACTCCTTAGATTTTGGTATACCTCAAAAAAGAGAAAGAACTTTTATTGTTGGATTTAAAGATAATATTAAATTTTCCTTTCCTAAGCCAATCGGGATCAAGCCAAATTTGTCATCAATTCTCGAAAATGATTGTGAAGTTGATCAGCGATATTTTGTATCTTCAACAATTAGAAAAAATAGACTAGCTAAAGTAAAACCTAACTACCCAACTCCTTCTATTTGGCATGAGAATAAAAGTGGTAATATTTCTACTCTTGAATATTCTTGTGCTTTGAGAGCAGGAGCATCTTACAACTATCTTCTCGTCAATGGAATTAGAAGATTAACCCCCAAAGAATTACTTCGACTTCAGGGATTTCCTGATGATTTTAAAATTGTTGTGCCTTACACTCAAATTCGGAAACAAACAGGCAATAGCGTAACGGTTCCAGTAATCAAAGCAGTTGGTCAACAAATGATTGCAAGCATCAAATCAAAATCTCCTATTACCCCTAAATACATTCAAAAGGAATTATGGGAAACAGTTCCAACAATAGTATAGAAAATGCCAAAAATGCTCTCAATTCAATTATTAAAAAATCGAGAGTACACTTTTATAAACCAATTCAAATTGCAGAAATTTTATACCAACATCGAGTTTATAAAAAAATTAATTTAGAACAATTAGAAAATTATAGAAATACTTCTAAAAAATGGCGAGATAGAATAACTCAAAAATTTCTCGGACGAATTTGTACTTCAAGTGCGAAATTTCAAGATAATTTATTTGAATCTAATGCCATGCCTCCAAAACTGTTGGCAATACTAGGGGATTTTAATAAGCAACAGAATGGTATTGTTGAAGCCCATATTTATAAATCGTTTTCAGATAAATATTTTCAATTAAATAATGCTCTAGATTATTGTCTGCAGACTCAACCCAATTCTTTTAAATTGGATAGGTTTATTAATTTATTTTGGAATGAAGCAGGATTAAAAAGATCAATTGATAAAATCTTAGAGATTGTTGTGTATGCCCTATTTGAAACCATCCTTACTAATGCAGGTATCAAAATTGAAATTGTTCCTAATGACCCTAATCAGATTCTCGATGAGTTTTCAGAGTTTGCTGAAAAAGTAATCGGACTTAATAATAGTAATCAACGATTGAGTTTTGATGCCCATTTTCATCGAGTAGGAGTTACTAATGCTGCGGATCGTGGCTTAGATATATTTGCTAATTTTGGTGCCGTAGTTCAAATCAAGCACTTAAATTTATCTGAAGAAATAGCAGAAGGAATTACTGAAGTAATTACCGCTAATAAAATTGTAATTGTTTGTAAAAATGCTGAAGCAAAAGTTATTAGCTCTTTATTAACCCAGATTGGCTGGCGATCGCGCATCCAAAGTATTATTACTATTGAAGAACTATCAGTTTGGTACGATCGAGCTTTAACAGGAAAACACTATCTTTTACTAGGGGAAAATCTATTAGAAAATATAAGAGAACAAATTCAGCTAGAATTTCCCTCGGTTGGTAATAATCAGTTCGAAGAATTTATTCAAACTAGAGGTTATCATCAAATTCAACACGACAATTGGAAATCTTTTTACAATCGATTGTAAACTGAAAATCACCCGATCGCCAAACTAGGTTTAACAATTGCTGGTACGATACTTTTACAAGCCATTCTTGCACCACCAATATTTCTAGCAACAGGGCCAATGCGTAAAGCAGCCAAACCACCCATAATAAAAAAGTTAGACTTGGGCAGACGTAAATATTCATCTAATACGGGTAAACCGTTAACTATTTCTGTGGGATAAACCTCAAGTACCTCTTGCAACAAAGGATGTTCTATAGCACTAAATCTCGTACCAGTAGCCAACCAGATACGGTCAAATTGATGTTGGGTTCCATTGTCACAATCAACCTGCCAGAGATTATTTTGCCATTGTGCAGTGCTAACTTGACAGCATTCATTGATTGTCATTGTACCTTTAGAGACGGCCTTTCTTAATTGCAGCATCATTTCAGGAGTCATTGAACCACCATTACGAGCTTGCTGAATTTGCTGGTAACGCACAGACCAATCAGTTTCCGCGTGAAAGTCCTTGAGATATTTCGGTCCCAACCAACCTGGGTCCGCATCAAAGATTTTTTCTTGTAACTGTTTTCTGGTCATTAAAGTAACAGTTGCCCCCAGTTTGATCGCACCTTTAGCTAAATGTCCGCTAGTTAAACCACCACCAACAATTAAAATTCTTTCTCCTGTTACCTTAAGTTGGTTTAGATTTACCTGTTGAGAATGACATAATTTCTCTGAGGGGTAATCTGAGGTAATCGTCTCTACCCAATCAGGAAGTTGTATTTTGCCGCTTCCCGTAGCCAATACCACTCTACGAGTCATAATCGTTTCTCCCGTGTCTAAAACCAATTGAAATCGCGAACGTAAAGCACATTTAATTGGTAGAATATGGATAACTTTAGCTGGATAAACCTTATCAGTTAACTTCCAGCGACGAATAACTTCATCACAGAAATCATTAAATAGTTTTGCCCCTGGTCTATCATAGGGAGAAAACAATTCATGATGGCGATGTTCAGCAAAAGTTCTTAATTGATGTGGGTTAGGATCAGGGTGATGAACCGCAGGCGATCGCAAAGCAGGAATTTGTTGCGCTGCAAATTGTTGTTGCCATTGACTCATCCACGTTTGACTGGGATCGAAAATTAAAATTTTGTGATCATACTTTGCGCTTTTTTGCAAGAGGTGTGTGGTTAACGTTAGTGCCTGAACCCCTGCCCCAATCATAGCTAAGTCTATATAATTAGGTAGTGTCACTGTGGATTAATAAAGAGAATAATAATGATTATTATACAATGAGAATGATTATCATTTTAATTGAGCATTTATCCACTAAATTTTATGAGTTCTATGAATCAATATCTGTCCGTACTCCATGGCCTTCGTTCCAAAACATCTTTACAACGCATTTTCATTACTACCTTCACTTGTTTAAGTGCGATCGCTTGTAGTCCAGAACCGACACCCCCAACCAGTTCTGATCCTACACCCGAAACAAGTTCTGGTCCGAAGATTGTCACTACTTTTTTACCGGTTCATTTGTTTACTAAAGCTGTAGTAGGAGAT
>JBFRWO010000259.1:0-17331 GCA_051439625.1 Crocosphaera sp.
TCGATATTTTTTGCTTGTTCAAAAGCCTGATCTTTAAGAATAGTTGTAAAACAGTTTAATCGGGGGTTTTGCTGTTCAATATTATCAAGAAACTGCTTAATAACTTCCGTAGCTGTAATTTCTTGATTTTTAACTTTTTGGGCAAGAGAGATGGCATCTAAAGGAATAATATTCATGGTTTAAAAATAGGAGCAGATTCAGTATTTTCAGGTATCTCAAATTCAGTGAATAAAGTAGCAATTTCAGAAATTTTTGCAAAATCATCCACAACCCCTGGCATAAATTCAGGGTCAATAGGTAAATCAATGATTACCGAAGTTTGTTGGATATATTGTTCTAGTTCGAGGTTATTTTTATTATTATTCATTGCTTTTTATCCTGTTTAAAGCTGTTTAATTGGTCAACAAAATGTTTTACTAAAAGCCAGACTACTGTATACATGAAAAGCAGCATCCCAAGGAGTGTCTTCTCGACGTAATAGACCAATATGGGGTTTAATAAGTCTGAGTAACTCCTGAAAATCAATAGCTGATTCTCCAAAAGGTGTAAACTCCGAGTAAGTAGGAAGAGATGTAATTTTTTCGGAGAGAAAAGCCATAATATGTTGCCAACTTTTTCTCATGGTTGCTTGGCCATCTTGGGATTTTTGTTGGTCAGAAAAAGCCATTCCTTCTAAAAAACGATATTGTTGATCACATAAACGAATGATAGTTTGCTTTTGAGGTAGATGAAGATCACAGATTTTTGCATAATCTAAAACTTCTATTTTCCGTTTTAATTTCCCCTTTAAACCAACATCGAGACATTCTTCAAAAATAGGTAGTAAACCATCTACCCGTTGTCCAACTTCCGACCAGTCAAACGTCAAAATATCTCGTTGTCCTTTCTTCGGTTCGTACACAATAGTAACCTTGGGTTCAACAGACTCGATATAGAGAACACGATACACCTTTAGAGCATTAACACCACCAACCAAGGCAGTAAAACAAGGAATTTCTGCTTGTTGCAGTTGTTCTGCTTGAAATTTTAACTTACCGATCGCTCCAGTACGATATAATCTCCAGGAACGACTAGGGAGTTGCAATCTAGCCGTGTAAGCATCAATTCCCATAATTTCCCCAAATTTCTGCGCTGCTGCCTTCTTAGACTCATTAGCAATGGCCTCAAGCACTAACATTCCCATTTCTTGGGCCCCGCTTTCTTCCATTGCTTGGTCTAAAGCGGTTTGACGTTGTTCAATTTCTTGTTGGTTAATTCGTTCAATCCCTTGACGAATCTGCCTCATTAGTTTAGGGTTAACCGTATTAGGTAAAAGTTCTCGATAACGTTGATTAGCAAAGGTAAAATCTCCTTTAGCTTCAGCTAAACGTGCCTGATAAAATGGAATCCAAATGTTATCTGATTCTTGTTCCTGTAACTCTTGAAGCAGTTGAAAAGCCTCTTCATAATTTTCGTTGTTAATAGCATTAATAATCGGTTCAACCATCGCAACATTTACAGTTAGTAATAATATATTAGAAGCAAAAATATATCAGGACATAATACTATTATGTCCCTACGAATACTAATGATTAACCTACAAGAAAAAAGCGTAAAAAGCTAGAAAAAGTTAAAATAATTTACGAATTGACGTAAACTCGTCCTTTCCAACCCCCTCCTTTTCCGCGCCAATGTCTCCAAGCAGAGTCTAGGGTCATTAGACCATATAAAAGACCAATCAGAGGTAAGGTTAAGCCCCACAAAAGAGAACATTTATATAATTTTAGAGTGGGAATATAAGAAATGGTCATTAATAACCAAGTTAGACCACCCAAAATAATTATATCTGAACTATTAATAATTAATCCAAGTATTAAGCTAATAGGTGCGACTAAATAAACCATAGTTAATCCTAACAATGTTCCTATTAGTAATAGGGGAGAATAATTCAACTGTGTATAAGCAGTTCTCGCAACCATATTCCAAATAGAATCTAAATCATCATAAGGTCGCAAACTAAGGGTTTTTTCGCTTAAACCTAACCAAATTCCTTGCTCTATATTTTCTCTATCTTCTTGTAATTTTGCCTTCACTGCTGCTGCTAGAGAACAATCATCAATTAAAGCTTGTTTAACTACTTCTATTCCCCCAATTTCTTCTAAAATTTGGCGACGAATTAAGATACATCCTCCTGCTGCTGCTGCCATTTTATTACGAGGATTATTAACCCAAGAAAAGGGATAAAGTTTTTCAAAGAAAAATACAAAAGCAGGGATTAAAAACTGTTCCCAAAAACTGTCACATCTTAGCTTCACCATTAAGGAAGTCATAGCTAATTTTTCTGTTTCTGCTTGCTTAACTAATTCTTGCAAATTACTATTATGATGTTCAATATCAGCGTCGGTTAACAGTAAATAATCAGGTTTATTATTTAGCTTACTTGCTTGTTCAATTCCTTGTTTCATTGCCCATAATTTTCCTGACCAACCGGTTGCTAATGGTTGTCCAGAAATAACTTTTAATTGTGCATCTTTTTTACAAAGATTTGCAATTTCTTGGGCTACATTTCCCGTATCATCATCACTTTGATCATCGACTAAAATAATCGAAAAATCTCCAGAATAGTCTTGATTTAACAAAGCTTTTAAACTAATAGGTAAAACATCGGCTTCGTTGCGAGCAGGAATAATAGCACAAATAGAAGGATATTCATCTAAGGGTTGAAGATTATTATTAATACGTTGATTACTTAACCAAAAACCACCTCGAAATAGTAATAAATAAATCCAAATAATTAAAGATAAACTAACAATTACTATTAAAATATTTACCATGATTACACTCTCTCACTTTTCTAAATATAGTATAACTCATATAGATAGAAAATGCTAATTAAGAAGAATCATTTAAGTTTCATACTAAAAAATTAGTTCCCAAAAATTGATTAATAACTATTAACTATTAATTATTAATTATTAACTGTGCTTGTTCATTAAAACAACGACGATAAACCCCTTCCGTCACAAAAATAGCAGTTAAAATATTGGTCAACATAATCATAAATAAAATTAAAATCTGATAAGAAGCTGCGTTTAAAGGGTTATTTCCTGCTAATACTTGTCCCGTAAACATTCCCGGTAAACTAACCATCCCTACCACCATCATTTGATTTAACGTAGGAATTAAACTAACTCGAATAGCCTCTTTTCGATAACCAGCGATCGCTTCTTTAGGAGTGGCCCCCAAACATAAATAGGTTTCTACTTCACGTTGGTTATGAGAAATAGTATTAAGAAGACGTTCTCCCGATAAAGAAGCACTATTCATAGCATTTCCTAAAATCATGCCCGTTAATGGTATTATATACTGGGGAGAATACCAAGTATTCGGTTGAATAATTAAAACGAGGACGTAACTGAGAGTTAAACCACTACTCACCAACAAAGACACCCAAACTAAAGGAAACAGTCCCTTAATCTTCTGAGAAATGCGGTTACGAGTGACTTGAGTAGCAATGGTCAACATCAACCCCAAAATAACTAAAACGGGGAGAGGATGGTTTAATTCAAAGATAGCAGCTATGACATAACCCACTGCTAAAAGTTGAAACAGCGATCGCCCCGTGGCTAAGACAAGTTGACCTTCTAAGTCTAACCGTTGCCAGTTGGACAAGGCCACAGCAATAGCCATAATACCCAATGACCACCATAAATCTAACAAATCCAATTCAATTGCGCCACCCAATGGATAATTCCCCCCAGTTGTTAAGATTACACGCCAAAATAAGGGGGTTCATTACCCGCTATCCATTTGATGTTACAGCCAATACTAGGTTTTTGCTGAGTATCAACCTTTCTATCCAGTAAAACCTCTTCTATAGCTGCTTTTAAGTCCTTTCCGGTAACAGGAACATCATTACCAGGTCGACTATCATCAAACTGGCCCCGATAAACTAAGTTATTATCGTTATCAAATAAGAAAAAATCGGGGGTACAAGCAGCCGTATAAGCCTTAGCAACTTCTTGACTTTCATCGTAACAAAAAGGAAAATTAAATCCTAATGTTGCTGCCATTTCTTTCATTTTTTCGGGGGCATCATCGGGGTGTTTAACAATATCATTAGAGCTAATAGCAACAATACCTAAACCTTTATCTACATATTCTTTTCCTATTGCTGCTAGGGCATCTTGAAGATGTTTCACGAAAGGACAATGAACACAGATAAACATCACCAATAAAGCTTTTTTATCGGCGAAAGTATGGAGAGAAATTTTGTTACCTGATACCACATCTTCTAAAGAAAAATCTGGGGCTTTTGTCCCCAAAGGTAGCATAGTAGAAAGGGTTTTTACCATGATAATCACTCCTAGTAAATTATGAACAATTTAAGACAGTTACATAGATAAATTGTAAGGCACAATCAGGAAGACTGTGTTACGGTTTACCTGGGTAATGAAAATGCTATACGTATCATTATACCTTTTATAGTTGTTTTAACAATTCATCAACCTTTTTTATTCCTTCTGTATTATCGTATTCTTGATAAAGTTTTTTGGCATAGTCCAGGGCTTTTTTTGCTTCGCCCTTTCTATCTCTTTCTTTAAAAGCCATTCCTAAATAGTAATAAGGTTCAGGATTATCGGGAATAACTTCGATTAAATCTTTGTAGGTAATAATTGCTCCTAAATAATCCTTTTGTGCTAATTGAATTCTGCCAACTCCTGCATAAGCTTCGGGTAATTTTCTATTAAAAAATGAGATGCGACGATAAATAGTAAGGGCTTCGTCTAGGTTGTCTTGAACTTCATAAATACGAGCAACTTTTAACTGAACTTTAATATTTCTGGGATCGACTCTTTCTGCTCTTTTTAAGTGTTCTTTTCCTAATTCTAGTTGACCTTGTTGTAAATAAGTTGTAGCTAATAATAATCTTAAATCCACATCACGGGGAAAGCGTTGAACCGCATTTCCTAAATATTGTAAAGCTTCATCTAGTTGTTTTTGTTGTAATAGAGACGATCCCATAATAGCAAAAGCTTCAGGGTTATTAGGTTCCAGGGCGATCACTCTTTTGTAAGCTTCTGCTGCCCCTTCATAATTTTCTTGACGTAGTAAAACCACCCCTAAACCAATATAACTTTTAATGAATTTAGGGTTTAGTTGAATAGCATAATAATAGGCCGAAGCAGCATTATTATTATCTCCAATATTAGCTAAACTATCCCCTAAAGCATAATAAAAATTAGGGTTACTCGAATCAATAGAAAGGGCTTTTTGATAATATTTTACTGCCGCTGAATAGTTGCCCTGTTGACTGTGTAAATAAGCGATTCCTGAAAAGATTTTGGCGTTATCATTGTCCAAACTGGCTGCTTGTCGATAGATAGCGATCGCCCGTTGATAGTCTTTTTTGTCTACATAATCTCTACCTCGACGTAACAATTCATCTAATTGTTTCTCAGCAGAGGTTTGTGATACAACTAGAGGAAGATTAGGAGAAGCCAAAACAGGGGCAATACTACTGCTTAAAATAAGGGTTGTGAGTAAAGAGAGAGTAAGTTTAGAAATCATAGCTTGCATAAAAGAGTAATAAAAAAAGGTTTGAATAATCAAACCTTTGAACATTATAAGCAAAAAAATTTTAAATGCCTCGTTTGATGGCCACTTCTGCTTGCTTAAATTCTTGTTTTAAGCGTTTTTTCAACTTTTCAGGTAGGGGACGACTCCCATAAGAAGTATAGTAACCTGCAAGAGAATTTAGGGCTGTTTGCATGGTGGTGAAAGAACGAAGTCCCCCAGACTCACCATTACGTCGATAGCGCGAAATATAATCGTTAATCTGTTCTTTCGCTAAAGATTGAATCTCTTGCTTATTTTCAGCATCATCGGAGAGATCGATCGCTGTGGTTAAGGTTTCGATTACGGTTAAGGTATCTTGGCTATAATTACCAGACAGTACACCTGAATTATTACCACACCCTGTCAAAGTAACTACGGCGACTAAAATTAAGGCTAGAACACGAGATAAGGCAGATTTGAAAAACATAAGTTGTTAATACAATTAGATAATTCTAGATTCTTTCCATCGTATCCTAGAAGGGGTAACGGAGTGAAGCCCTAGTCAGTTATCAGGTATCCATTGAATTTACTGATAACTCTTCACTGTTAACTGTTCACTGTATTATTAGTCCAATCTAGGGATTCTGGGAATTGAGGAATGGAATTAAGGAGATTTTTAGTATAGTCTTCTTGGGGATTATTAATAATGTGTTCTGCGTCTCCTATTTCCACAATTTCACCTTGATTCATTACCATAATTCTATCGCTCATAAATCGGACTACACTTAAATCATGGGAGATAAAAATACAGGTCAATTTTAGTTTTTTTTGTAAGTCTTTTAACAGGTTTAAAACTTGCGCTTGTACTGATACATCTAAGGCAGAAACTGATTCATCGCAAATTAAAAAACGGGGATTTAATGCTAAAGCTCGAGCGATACAAATTCGTTGTCTTTGTCCTCCTGAAAATTCGTGAGGGTAGCGATTGAAACTGTCTATATCTAAGCCTACTAAGTTTAATAAAGCTTCTACAATTTCATTTCTTTGCTTACTATTAGTTTGGGTTTGATGAATAATCATCGGTTCAGCAATAGCTTGTCCTACTGTTAATCTGGGGTTGAGAGAATTATAGGGATTTTGGAAGACAATTTGCATATTTTTTCTCAAGTTTCGTAACCATTTATTGCTCATGGATTTTTTAGAAATTTCGTATTTTTCAAAGGATATTTTTCCATTTCCTGCTGTAATTAGTCTGAGAATTGTTTTTGCTAAAGTTGATTTCCCACAGCCTGATTCTCCTACTAATCCTAATGTTTCTCCGGCAAAAACTTCAAAACTAATATTATTAACCGCCGTGAACTTATTTGATTTTAGTCCCAAAAAACCTGATTTTCCAAACTCAACATTTAACTTTTCTACTGATAATAAGACTTTCTTTTCTTGTGCATCCTTGGTTCTCGCTTCGATTTCATCATGGGGAATAATTCGATAAATTAAATCGCTTTCTTGAGATGATTCAGGAACATTATTATCTTGCAAAAAATCAGCAACAGTGGGTAATTTATCGACTTTGATATGTAGGGGAGGACGACAAGCTAATAATCCTTTTGTGTAGGGATCTTGAGGAGAATAAAGAAGTCGTTCTTTTGTTCCTTTTTCAACTACTTCGCCTTGATACATAACTAAGATATTATCAGCAACTTCATTAATAACTCCCAAATCATGGGAAATAAAAATCATAGCGATATTTTTATCTTGACAGAGACCTTTTAATAACTCTAAAATTCCCTTTTGAACAGTTACATCTAAAGCTGTTGTTGGTTCATCCGCAATTAAAATAGTAGGATTACAAGAGATGGCCATTGCAATCATAACCCGTTGTAATTGTCCCCCAGATAGTTCATGAGGGTATCTTTTTAAATAAGCTGTTGCTTGTTTATCGGGACAGGTTTGCTTTAAAACTCTGACACTTTTTAAGAGATTAATTGCTTCTTGATTCGCATTTTCTTGAGTTACATTTTGATGCAGTTTAATCGCTTCAGTTAATTGATAACCAATAGTATAAACAGGGTTAAAAGCACTCATAGGTTCTTGAAATATCATGGCAATTTCCTGACCACGATATTTTGTCCATTGTGATGATTCTAATCTCGTTAATTCCAGGTTCTCTTCTGGAGATTGATAATATTTAATACTACTTTCTTGAGCAATTTGACCAGGATTTTGAATTAAACCAATAATAGCTAAAGAAGTCACAGATTTTCCAGAGCCTGACTCCCCAACAATTCCTAAAATTTCACCTCTTTTGAGTTGAAAATTAACATTATTTACTGCTACTTTATTGGGTTTTCCTTGTAACGGGAATTCAATACGGAGATTAGATACATCAAGAACAATATCACTCATAATTTTCATAGAAATATAAAATTAAACAGATTTTAACCGATTTTTTCCCATTTGACAAAGATGTTAGCAGAGTTTTTACAGAAATATCTAGTAAAATAGAAATAACTAAGTTAGTGAGAAGGTAGGTTAATGACAGAAAGAGAGTTTCAAACCATTATTGATAAATTAGACATCCTAGAAAAAAATGATCAGCTTCTAACCGAAAAATTAGAATTATATGCAGAAAAATTGGATTTGTATAAACAAGTATCTGATGAAAAAATCGCCCAGATGCAGCAATCAATGTTACAAACGCAGCAATCTTCTAACGAAAAAATATCCCAAATTCAACAATCTCTTGAACAATTACAAAAAACATCCGATGCTCAAATAAATGCAATTAGATTTGAAATAAAAGCCTACCAAGACGCTAATAAACAACAATTAAACGTTTCATTAGGTGTATTAGTAACAGCGGCTGTAGCTATATTAGTTAGTGTTATTCTGAGCATGACTAATTAAAAAGACATACATAATAGTATTATGTCCCTACAAATAAATTAAATTAAAAAAATTTTACCCTTTCCATAAGTAATTTAAAGTCACATTATCAAAGAAGCGT
Source organism: Crocosphaera sp. (assembly GCA_051439625.1). Lineage (GTDB taxonomy): Bacteria > Cyanobacteriota > Cyanobacteriia > Cyanobacteriales > Microcystaceae > Crocosphaera. The sequence continues at coordinate 8,546 of JBFRWO010000259.1, forward strand.
GTCACAATATAAATAAATAATGAAAATATTATACGGAGAGGTATATGGTTGCAACTCCCATCAAAACAGAAAAGCGTTTAAGCATACAAACAGGTGATATTGCTGAAAACATCACCACCATCAGATCCTTAGACTGGGACCGAGATCGCTTCGATATCGAGTTTGGACTGCAAAATGGAACCACCTATAACTCCTACATCATTCAGGGTGAAAAAGTCGCCTTAATAGACACTTCCCACGCTAAATTTCGCCAATTATACATCGATACCCTAACCGGACTAATTGACCCCAAAACCATCGATTATTTAGTAATTAGTCACACCGAACCAGATCATAGTGGCCTAGTTAAAGATATCTTAGAACTAGCTCCCCAAGCAACCATAGTGGGATCAAAAGTGGCCATTCAGTTTCTAGAAGACTTTATTCATCAACCTTTTGAAAGAATTTTAGTCAAAAGTGGTCAATCCTTAGACTTAGGAAAAGGTCATGTTTTAGAATTTATCAGCGCGCCTAATTTACATTGGCCCGACACCATTTTAACCTACGACAAAGGCACAGAAACCTTGTTCACCTGTGATGTCTTTGGGATGCACTATTGTTCCGATCTACTTTATGACGAACATTTAGATGAGATCGCCCCAGACTATCATTTTTATTATGAATGTTTGATGGGTCCAAACGCGAGATCCGTTCTTTCTGCCATCAAACGCATGGATAAGTTAGGCAATATTGCCACCGTTGCCAATGGTCACGGTCCACTGTTGCGCTACAATGTCCATGAATTGGTAGAACGCTATCGTACCTGGAGCGAGGAACAAAGCAAAGCCGATAAAAGTGTTGCTGTCTTTTATATCTCTGATTATGGGTACAGCGATCGCATCTCCCAAGCCATTGCTAAAGGTATTACTAAGACCGGAGTAGCAGTGGAAATGGTGGATCTTAAATCTGCTGATGCTCAAGATGTCCACGAGATAGTCAGTCGTTCCACCGGTTTAGTGATTGGGATGCCACCCCTAGAAGGCAGTCATAGCAGCGAAACCACCAGTAACATCGGAACCATTCTTGCCGCCGCCAAAAATAAGCAATATATTGGGATGTTTGAGTCTTATGGTGGCAACGATGAACCCATTGACCCCTTATTAATCAAATTTCGAGAAGCAGGATTAAGTAAAGGGTTTAACCCCATTCGCGTTAAAGAGACCCCCACAGAAGCCATTTATCAACTCTGTGAAGAAGCCGGAGTAGACTTAGGACAAAGCTTAACCCAAGATCGTAAAGTCAAGCAACGGAAGTCCTTAGATAGCGACTTAGATAAAGCCATCGGTCGTATCAGTAGCGGTTTATATATCCTAACCGCCAAGAAAGGAGAACTCAACGGGGCCATGTTAGCCTCTTGGGTAACACAAGCGAGTTTTGAACCCCCAGGGTTTACCGTTGCTGTAGCCAAAGATCGGGCGATCGAGTCCTTAATGCAGGTAGGAGATAGCTTCGTTTTAAACATCCTCGAAGAAGGCAAATATCAACCCCTGATGAAGCATTTTCTCAAAAGATTTCCCCCCGGGGCCGATCGCTTTCAAGGAGTAAATGTTCAAACAGCTAACAACGGATCACCCATTTTAGTCGATGCTTTAGCCTATTTAGAATGCGAAGTTGTCAGTCGTATGGAATGTAGTGATCATTGGATCGTTTATAGCAAAGTAACCAATGGACGAGTCTCTAACCCCGATGGTTTAACCGCTATTCATCGCCGAAAAGTTGGTAACTATTATTAAACTTATCAGGTGGGCCATGTCCCACCTTGTCTTATCTGATATAGCAATTGACTACAATTTTAAAAATAAAAGGTAAGCTAGATAAGGAACGGATGAACAACAGTCTCTCCAAGGTTAGAAGCAAATTTCTAGATCGAGTGTGAGTGGAAAAAGATTGTTTATTCTCGCAAGTGCGACTCTAGCAAAGTGATAAAACTCCATGCTGCGAATCATCACCCAGTCAGCTGAGATAAATACAGAATTGCAAAGAATCAGCGATCGCCCCTATCGAGACGAGATTCAAGCGAAAGAAGTTGCTGTGGCAGAAATTCTTGAGAGGATTAAACACCAAGGAGATCAAGGACTATTTGCACCCTTCAACACCCTCACCACTCCTACCAATCTCAAGGTTAGCGGTTCCGACTTAGACGCAGCTTATCAAAAAATTTCCAAAGAATTACTCGATGCTATCCAAACCATCAGTCAAAAACTAGAAAGCTTCTATGGACAACAACTGCCCAAACCTTGGGTAAAATTTGAAGACGACGACGTAGTAATTGGCAAACGTTACACTCCTGTCCAACGGGCCGGTATTTATGTGGACTGGGATCAGGGTTCCCCCATCAGTCGGGTATTGATGCAAACCCTACCAGCAAAAATTGCCAAAGTTCCAGAAATTATTCTTGTTAGTCCCCCCGATGAAACCGGCAAAGTTCCCCCCGATATCTTAGTCGCAGCACAAGTAACTGGAGTTAACCAAGTTTACCGCTTAGGAGGGGTCCAAGCTATTGCTGCTTTAGCCTACGGAACCCAAACCATCCCCAAAGTAGATGTAATTACAGGAACCGGAGGATTAGACGTAATTTTAGCCAAACGGATGGTCTATGGTACCGTCAACAGCGATACCCCCGTAGATGCCTCAGAATTATTTATTATTGCCGATCAAACTGCTAACCCAACCCAGATCGCAGCCGACTTATTAGCCCAAGTGGAACAAGATCCCAGTAGCGCAGTAGTTGTGCTGACAACGGATTTAAGTTTGGCCAAAAAAATTCAAAGCAAAGTCCAAGAAAAATTACAAGATAACGTCCACGGTATTTTATCCGAAAAAGCGATCGCCCATTATGGCTTAGTTGCCGTGGTAGACTCCCTAGAACAAGCAATTAATCTTACCAACCAATTTGCACCTCATTATTTAGTCTTAACCCTAGCTCAACCTTGGGATGTAGTGCAGAAAATTCGCGCCGTGGGTAGCCTTTTCATCGGCCAAATGACCCCAAAAGCGATCGGTGATTATTTAGGTCCTGGAGGCGTAATTTTGCCCCCTTCTGGCTTAATTCGTTACGCCTCTTCGGTACGAGTGGAAACCTTCCTCAAACCCTCCCATCTCATCGAATATTCTCCCACTGCCCTAAAAAAGTTAGCCAATGTCTTAGAAATTTTAGCCCTAGCAGAAGGGTTTCCTGCCAGTGCCGATGCCATTAATTTACGATTGAGAGAAGAAGAAAACTAAAACTGCTAACTGTTAAAAGATTCGATAAAATTGAAAAACCTTGTTATCTTTGATACTAATTAAGACCTTTGCAGGGGTGAAAACAAGTGTCTATGAATCAACGCAGTCATAAATCTGAGCATCCTGCAAATCGTCTGGCCTGTTTACCCTACGGAGTCGGCCACGACGATGAAGGAGTCTGTCTGGAAGTACAACTAGGCCCCTATCGTATCTTACTTGATTGTGGTCTAGGGGATCTCACTCCTTTAGTTAATCAAACTCAACCCCCAGTGGATGCTGTCTTTTGTAGTCATGCTCACGGTGATCATGCTAAAGGTTTAAAAGCTCTTCACGAAGCTTTTCCCAGTTTACCTATCTATGCTAGTCAAGTCACCAAACACCTACTTCCCCTCAATTGGCCTGAAAAAAATCCCCCCAAAACTGCTAATTTCTGTCAGGGGTTATCCTGGGAAAAACCTTTGCAATTATTTGATGATTTAACGGTGCAATTATTTCCCTCAGGTCATTTACCAGGGGCCGCGTCTATTCTCTTGAGTTATCGCACCGTCCAGCGAACCTATAAATTACTGTACACAGGAGACTTTTATTTATCTAACCTCCAATTGGTCGAAGGACTGTCTATCGAAGCATTACGGGGTTTATCTCCTGATATTTTGATTATTGAAGGCTCTTACGGGACAATTCGCCATCCCCACCGTCGCCAACAAGAAAAACAACTCATGCAGCGTATTCATGAGTGTTTGACCCATGGTTATAGTGTCGTGTTACCAGTGCCAAGCTTGGGGTTAGGACAAGAAATTTTAAAATTATTGCGTTCTCATCATCAATTTACCGGTCGAGACTTGGATATTTGGGTGGATGGAGAGGTGGCCAACGCTTGCGATCGCTATTTAGATTTACTTTCAGAATTTCCTTTATCGGTACAAAATTTCGCCAAGCATCAACCTCTTTTTTGGGATGAGCGCATCTGTCCCCGTTTACGTCGTTTGACCCCCCAACAACGGGGAAAAATTGGACAAAGTTCCTGCATTGTCTTAACGGATGATTTAACCACCCTTTACGACGAAGGTTATTTATTGTCTGGGTTATGGGTTGTTTTATTCCCTGCTTCTCCTAATGAGGGACAAACTCTCAAATCACCAGAAATTATGGCTTTGATGGAACGGGTTTCTATTCATAGCGAGTCTTATGTTTTGGCTGAACACAGCGATGGCCGTAATACCACTCAATTAATTCATAATTTACGACCGCAACATATTATTTTTGTTCACGGTTCAACGGTTAATTTAAGAGATTTAACCAATTTAGAAGAGCTACAAAATCGTTATCAACTTCATCTCCCATCCACTGGAAGCTTAGTAGAACTGCCTATTGGGGATAAGTTTATTCAACCAGAAGCCCCTTCTTCTGGTGTTTATGAGGGAGAATTAAATGATTTAGATACCAATATTACTTTGACTTTCCCCCACACCATTGTTAATGATCCTCACTGGCGTTATTTCGCTGATACGGGATTGGTTGAGGCCCGTTGGCAAGGGGATGAGTTGGTTTTGCGAGGCATTTCTCAACGGGAGTTGCTCAACCAAAGTAAAAGCGATCAGGTGTTTAATGATTTAGATTGTTGTTCCACTTGTTGTCATTATCGGGGTCAACGTTGTTGGAATTCTCAATCCCCTCTTTATGGCTTTAAGGTGACACAAGAGGGTTATTGTCCTGTATTTGAACCTCTACCCCAACAAGAAGATTAGTAATTATCTCGTTTAGGTAGAGAGGGGGAAGATGAGGGAGTGTGGGAAGAGGGGGGAGTGTGGGAAGATGCTTCTCTTTAATGATTGGAAATTACTCTGTTTATGATAGGATGTTTTGTAATCCATAATATAAAAGAATTTGGAAGGTAGATAACCAGATGGAAGCTGTATTCCTTTTAGCAAAATTACCCGAAGCTTATCAAATTTTCGATCCCCTGGTAGACGTATTACCAGTTATTCCTGTATTTTTCTTGGCTCTAGCCTTCGTTTGGCAAGCAGCCGTAGGTTTTAAGTAAACTTTGACTTACTCGATAGTTAAGTTTCTTATCCTGATGTCGCCAGAATACCCTAATCTTCTAAAAGTTAGGGATGAATGGCGACCAGAATATAAACCCCGAGTGCGTCCATTAACAAAAAGAATTAAGCTATAATAAGCATAAAAGCACTGTTGCAATACAGGGACACAACCGCCTAGTACCTACTAAAAATAGCGAAAATGGTCAGGGGTCGAAACTAAGCTAACCAACAAACCCTATTAGCTTCGGCTAAGTCTCTCATAAGAGACAAGAAAAGAAAGTAAAGCCAAACCCTCTAGGGTAAGGTATTAGAGGCAATTGGATACGCCTTTGCGTTTTGCGCATAAAGAATCCCTACCCGTATACACGGTAGGGTTGTTCAATTATTTTGATTATTTGAGGCATGTATAAGTAGATGCCTTTATTTTTTTAGTTAACTGGCAATCTAACCTTGTTTAACTCGTTTTCTTAACAAGAAACTGCCACCAATTGCAGCTAAACCGATTAAGCTACTGGGTTCAGGAGTGCAAGCAGGAGGTGTAGCCTCTCCTTCTTCAAACGCAACTTCACCTAGAGTGGTAAAGGCGGCATTACCAGCATTAGCGGTTATGTTGAAATGAATAAATTGAGTGGTCGCATCAGTAAAATCAAAGACTTGTGCTAAGGAAGGAGCATCGACTGATGTAGTAGGATTAAAACTACCTAGCAGGGTTGTTCCTCCATTGCCAAAATCTCCATCATCATCGGAATAAACTTCAAAAGCAGTGATATTTCGAGTAGCACTAGAACCATCCCACAATGCTAACCGTGTAGTTGTGATGACACTCCCTAAATCAAAGGATAAATATTTGGCAACCATAACCCTAGTGCTAGAGTTTTGATTCAGTTTACTGTTGCGCAACAGTTATAAACAGTTATAAAAGCGTATCCCTTGGAGAAGGATAAATATTTGCAAACCATAACCCTAGTGCTAGAGTTTTGATCAGTTTTCTGTTGCTCAACAGTTATAAACAGTAGCCAATGCTCCGCAGGACATTTTTCTGTTGCCTGTTCCGGAGTTCCCTGTTCCCTTAAAATATAATTTATTTGTCCTAACTAGCCTGTGTATTGCTATATATAATTAGGAAAGCGTCCTAACTGTTTGATTTGATCATGAACTCACCCCATCAATGGACAATTTATAAAGAGTTTCGTTTTGAAGCAGCACACCGACTGCCTCATCATCAAGGTAAATGTTCTCGTCTTCATGGTCATAGTTGGGTAGGAAGAGTTTATGTCAGTAGCGATCGCTTGGAAACCACCGGACCCAAAAAAGGGATGGTTATGGATTTTGGGGATATTAAAAATTATATCGATCCGTTACTAGAAACCTATCTTGATCATTACTATCTCAACGAAACCACCGGCTTAGAAAATCCTACCAGTGAAGCGATTGCACAATGGATCTTTGAAAAATTAGAAGAGGCTAAACTGCCAGGACTCTGTATGGTAGAAATACGAGAAACTTGTACATCTCGGGCCCAATATAGTCGTCCCCAAGATTGAAATACTGCTTTCAAGGGCATTCCCACAACGTTATGATAGACTATAAATTTTTATAGGAAGTATTATGGGTTTTCAAGAGTTTTGTTTATTGTTAGCTTCAGTGCTGACCAGCGCGATGGGACAGTTATTCCTCAAAATGGGAGCCAATTCATTAGGAAAGGTGAACGCAAGTAATGCTGTCAGTCATATCCTTAATATTCTTTTGACCCCAAAACTAATATTAGGGTTGGCTTGCTATGGGTTAGGAGCGATCGCTTATATTCTTTTATTAACTCGTGTCAACCTTAGTGTAGCCGGCCCTTCTGCTTCTATTATCTATGTCTTTTCTGTCTTATTTGGTTATTTTGTATTCAAAGAAAACATCTTCATCCATCAGGCTGTTGGTCTAGGACTTATTGTCTGTGGTGTTGTTCTTGTGGCCTCCAAAGGAAATTAAAATTATTTTCGCGTTTGGTGTTGCTAAATGTTTGGAGGTTGTGCTATGATAATTAATCGTTGAGAAGAACAAGGGCTTGTAGCTTAGTGGATTAGAGCGCGTGGCTACGAACCACGAGGTCGGGGGTTCAAGTCCCTCCAAGCCCGTAACTATTGAACAATATGGGTAATTTTCACGTTATTCGTACAGATAACGCCCCTGCCCCTGTTGGTCCCTATAACCAGGCGATCGCAGCCCGAGGGCAGCTCTTATTTTTAGCTGGACAGATTCCTCTCGATCCCACAACGGGGGAACTGGTTGGGGAAGACGATATCAGTCAACAAACCCAACGAGTTATGGAAAATATCGAGGCCATTTTAGAAGCAGCCGGGGCAAGTTGGCAAAACGTTGTGAAAACCACGGTATTTTTGAGCAACTTAGCCAATTTTGCCCCGATGAATCAAGTTTATGGCCAGTATTTTAATCCAGAAAACGCACCTGCGCGGGCCTGTGTTGAGGTATCTCGTCTTCCTAAAGATGTTTTAGTGGAAATCGAATGTATTGCCGTTATGCCCTAAATTAAGTCAAATTGATGGCAAATTACCCCACAAACTGCGGCAAGAACTGTAATACCTAAGGCCAGAAAAGGATTTTGTCCTTGGCCAACTGCAAAAGAGGTAACAATACCGGCACCTAAACCCGCAGTTAAGGCAGCACTAACGAAATCTTTGTCTGTATTTTTTTTGTACATATATTTTTCCCGACTCTGTTAATAGCAGAGATGATTTTGACGTTGCTCAAACGTAACATTCTCTAGGAGTCAAATGTCAGGGGATGCTGTAAATTGCAATCAAGCTTTAAATTTGGAGATATTTCTTAACAATAGCCAAGAGTAACTGGATAAAGATACATTAGATAAAGCAAAGCTTATCAAATGTTACGGAAAAGATGTCCAATACCTATACTGTTGAAATTCATCACCAAGGAACAACCCAAACCATTGAAGTTCCCGAAGATAAAACGGTGTTAGCTGCAGCCAAAGAAGCCGGTCTTGAGTTACCCTTATCCTGTGAAGCTGGAGTCTGTACAACTTGTGCAGGAAAACTTTTAGAAGGAGAAGTTGAACAAGGTGAGGGGATGGGTTTAGGCCCTGAGTTACAAGCAGAGGGTTATGCTTTATTATGCGTGTCTTATCCTCGTTCTAACTTGAAAGTTGAAACCGAAAAAGAAGAAGAGGTTTATAGTCGACAATTTCCACAACCATAACCTATTCTTATCTTAATTTATAAGGGTTTAATGAAATATTAAACCCTTATTTTTTGTTTTAAATCGATAACAAAGTTGACTCTATTTCTTGTTTAACCTTCACACTAACATTGCCATCCCCTTGCAAACATTGAACTAAAAAAACATTACCATTATAAAAACGAGTCCATAGCTCTTTTTCTTCTTCATCTAATTGCCAATCATAGCAAATATGACGGTAACTGATTAATAAAGCTGTCTCTTATACACATC
>JBFRWO010000260.1:0-5674 GCA_051439625.1 Crocosphaera sp.
CAATCGTGACAAGCTAAAGTTAAATTAGAAACTCGGTCACTTCCTCCCTTACTTCTAGGATGAATGTGGTCAACTTCAAAGGGTTTATCTGTTGCGCCACAATACTGACAAGTCCGATTGAATTTTGTCAATAGATACTCTCGAACTTCCCAACCGTAAAGGGTTCCGTGTTGATATTCAACTCCAGAAATCTCAGGGTTCTCCTGCTTCTGCAAGTCAAACTTAACTAACTCGACAGAAATAGAATCAATTGGACAATATCTGATTAATTTTTTAACCCAAGTTAAGGTTGTATCCACTCGATGCTGTAGGCTTGGAGGTAGCCAACCTTCAGGGCGTTTTCTGTTAAGAAATCTGGGTTGACGATAACGAGTCTTCCTTCCTCTTCTTCCTCTTCTTAACTGTCGCCTTGATGTTAAAGCATCTTTAATTTGTTGCCCCCTGTGTTGTAATTCTGCTACCCAGATTACTTGGTCTTTTTGCACTAAAGCAATTCCTGTAAATTTAGAACCTGGGTCAAGTTTTAGAGTGATATTTTTAGAGGCTTCTGTCACTTCCTCCTTGAGAATTATGGTAAAAGGATAACGCCGAAATACGGCTGCTTTTCCTTGTCTTAAAAGCAATCTCGCCTGTCCAGGATGGACAGGTTTTAACGGACTTTTAGTTGTGTCTAGAACAAATACAAAGTTTTGCATTTTTAATCTCCCGTTAGGGGTAATGTTTGCCTCGTTCAGTTATCTAATCTTGTTTAGTCTAATTCACTTCGTTAACCCGTTTAGCAATGTTTAAAATTAGACGACAGTTGCTCTAGGCTGGCACGTACCAAGAGGTGTCATGAATTAGATAACGTTTACCTGAAAATCAGGTGAACTGGTCACATCATGGGCTTTCAATCAAGCCCCCGTTATATTGCCTGAGCAATTAACGGCGGGTTTGTGACGACAAGTTTTCAACAAAGAGAGCGAATCAAACAATTCGCTCTAAAAACAGTTAAGAGATGCTATGAACAGTATCTCATTAATTTTTAGTTATTGAAATTTTTAGATGGGAACTCACCTAAAATTTTGTTCAAAGCATCAGAACAGTTTGACTGAAAATTATTAAACAACTTCAGTAATGCTGACAATCTTGCCACCAGCGCGATGAATACGTTGAATTTGGGGACTCATACGGTCTCCAGGGACAATATACTCGGTGGTACTAATACGACGAGGAGAATCAAACTTTGCTCCTTTAACCAAGATTTTAAAGGTCTTAGCGGTCGCATCTGGAGAGATTCCTAAACGTCCTCCCTTACTGGGTATAACAATTTTTCCTCCACTGTTGCTGGCAACTTCATCGACTAAACGAGAACCTTTGAAGGCACTATCAACCCCAGCATAGCCTTGATAGAGGGATAAAGTACGGTTGTAACCTACTTGCTTGGAACCAACTTGGCTTTGCGCCCCTTGATAGTAAGGGATGATATTCTCGCCGAATTTCGCCTGATATTCGTCGCTATCGAGATAAGAATCGATTTCTGCTTCATATCCAGACTCAATACAGAGACGAATATGGCTGGACAGTTCTGCCTGGTCTTGGGGGGCGCGTCCTAATAAGTGTTTGAAGTTTACTTCAACAAAGCGATAAGGGGCGCAGGATTCAAAATAGCGACTACGGTAAAAGTCAGACTTAGCAACCTCGCGCACAAATCCTCGGACGGTTAACTCCCCATTAGCTAGACGAGATTCTGCACTGATTAACCGTTCGCTTTCCATAACGTGGGGGTTGCCTAATACTTGTTTGTAGACTCCCCGGATAACGATAGCTACCTCATCAGTGTTTCGAGAAGGAAAAAGTTCTACGGGATTATCTAAAATTACACTCATTTGAGTTCTCCTAGTTTGTTATTGATTTGAAAATTCAAAGTTCTCCATAATTGATAACTGAATGATCAATTATTGGTTTAAATTGGAAGATCAAAAAATCGGAGTTTCAGCCCCAATTTTTCAATCTTCCTATGTTTGATTTATCTAGACTAAACTGACAGTTATCTAGTTTTGAACCAGATTAAACAGCAGTAATACTAGAAATGACACCCCCTTGTTTGTGGATGCGCTGGTATTCTTGGGAGAGTTTATCAAAAGGTACTAAATAAACTTTGTTGCTCCGACGGAATTTGGAAACACGATTTACCTTACCAGGAGAGCGATAGCCGGTCACCTCAATACGGTAAACTTTTCCTTGATCACTAGCTCCCACACCTTGACGGGTACGAGATCCTGTGGGGGTATCTTGGAAAGACCAACCATCTCCAGCAACACCACCAGAAGGAGGAATGACTGCTAAAGGGGTATCTTGGATCACATACTTGTTGAGAACTGCTTCTTTTCCTGATAGACTTCCTTTAAGGTCACTACTAGAAGCTCCCCGTAACATAGCAAACATATGGGTGAAGCCCACCATTGTCTGTCCAGGTTGGGTTTTATAGCCTCGGTAGTAAGGGACAAAGAATTCCCCATAGGCGTTTTGATATTCGTCGCTATCGAGGTAAGAATCGATTTCTGCTTCAAATCCTTGGGTATCTAAGATGGTGCTGTGGACTCTCATCTCTTCTAACCCGTCGGGGGTACGACCAAGAAAATGTTTAAAATTGAGTTCAATAAACCGATAGCGAGGACAAGATTCAAAAAAGCGAGTGCGGTAAAGATCAGATTTAGCTAAAGCACGCACAAACTCGCGGACACTCAATTCTCCCCGTTTTAATTGGGATTCAGGAATAATAGCCCGTTCGCTTTCCATCACATAGGCATTGCCTAAAATTTGACGATAGATAGCGCGGATAACGGTTTCGACTTCTTCTTCTGAACGCCCTGGTATTAGTTCTACTGGGGGGGTCTCTTCAAACAAACTGACTCCTAATTGAGAGGCAGGTCCAAAAACCATTGATTAAGTCTCCTCGTGTTTTTATAGTTTATTTAGCTCTACTTATATAACTTTTTGGGTTTTCTTTATCTAAACAAATGTAAACACTCAACAAATCTTAAAATATAGATCAATCACGGAGAAGCCTTCAGGATAAAATAATTATTGGTATTTACAGGGATAACAGATATGAACTCCACTCCAGACTCTACATCAGTTGGTTTACAAGAAACTCAAGAGAATCAGAAACCAGTGACTGCACAAGATTTAGCAGAAGTCATTGAAGAATTTGAAAAATATCGGGAGCGACTCGTCTCCGAAATGGAAACAACGGCCAAACGAGCTAAAATGCCTAAGAATGCAGCAATGGCTCAAATAAAACCTCAACTAGACCAAATTGACGCAACACTCTTAAGTCTTCGTCAACAGCAAGCTTCAGGTTGAGACTTCCCGGATTAAAAGCAGAGGTATTCTCAACAAAATTACTCATAATTAAACCCTGTAGAGACGTTGCACGCAACGTCTCTACAAAAAGGGGTACTAACCTCGGATTTGCTATAAATAGCTAGTGTTGGGATGTTGGGAGTTTCGGGAGAACTAAGATACAGTTAATCTTTTCTCCTCCCACCCTTCCCCATCTTCCCTCTCCCCCCCATCTCTATCTCAACAGATAATTTAGTTAACCGAGCAGTATTGGATTGTGTCCTTTGATTCGACATCCCACCCCTCCCCTTTCTTGGAGACTTTTATGTGCTGCATCTTTAGGACTGAAAATTACTTTTTTAACTACTTTCCACTCCTCAACCATCAAAGTTTGAAACTTTTCCTCCTGCTCTTGTGGCCCTCCGTTGGTGATGTAATAGTTAAATCCATCCTTTCCCTCTACAAACTCACCATTGAAGAAGTTATAAAGGAGATTATTTTCTAGTTTCTCTCGTCTGACTTCTAAACCAGCAGTTTCTAAATCTTTTGTAGCTTCTTCCTCTAGTTGACATTGTAACTTCAGTTTGGCCGCCATTTTCTCAGTTGTTAAGCAAGGGGCTATTTCTGCCATTTCCATCGCATCTTTAAGACTCGCCCTACTATCGTTGACGATAACTACACCATTTCCTATAAACAGCATACCCATGTCCAGATGAAATTGTCCTGGCTGTTCGACACAAATAACCTGCTCAATGCTTTCTAAACCAAAATCTTCACAGATGATTCTCCTCACATCGTCGTCATTCAGTTGATAGATATAAGCAGTTGCTCCGATCGCATCTTTACCAACGATAATAACCGGTTGGCCTGTTTTATCTTCTCCTGTAATCATATTTCCTCCCTCTATATATGCTCTAAGGTGACAAATATCTTGTCCCTTAACTTGTGCCGCACATTCTCGCTCCAATCCTACTTTAACTGTGTTAACACTTATTCCCAGAGGAATCCATAAAAGATCGTCTCGTAGTGCTTCTTCCAAGTTCTCAGAGTCAATTTTTCCTGTCCATCTAAGTCTCCTACTTTCTGTCATCGCCCATTGCAGGAGTTCCTCATCGAATGGGTAAAGTATAGCTGTTCGTCCATTTTCTAGGTATTCCACACCATCTTCTGCCCACTTCCAGACAGGTTTCTGGCTTTCTATTATGGTGTAATTGAGTGACTGATATTCATTTTTGGCTAATTCTTGTTCAATATCCCCCCGACTTTTTTCGTTAGTCAAGATTTCTAGTTGTAACCCTAGTTCTGCAACTGTCCTAGCAAAGAACTTCAAGTGAGCAATTTCTGTTTCAATCAGTTCATCTGTCTGATTTCGGGTATAAGTCATCTGCAAAACTTGTATTCTGCCATTTGGGGTCTTCTTATAGGGTAGTGCCTTTCCTGTATCGACACTGGGGATAAGTTTCCTAATATTTTGCTGAATTAACCTGATGTCTCCTCCGTTGGGATGAGCTTCACTTTCCATATTTCTGAGCTTTTTGTGCAGTCCATCTAACAACTGCTCCTCGGCTGTTCGTGTTTGATTATCGCTCAAGTTTTCTTCCATCAAAATCAAACCCTATATATATATTGTTGCCAAAGTTAATTTTCTCATAGCAGTTTTCATCTCAATAGACATAATGATCTCAATAAAAATTCCCCCCACACTCCCCACACTCCCCAGCCCTCCCACACTCCCCACACTTCCTACCCTCCCGAAATTGAAGACCAAAATCAAGGTCTGAGTTTCAGAATATTACAAAATGTGACTTTCTTTTGCACAAATGAGACGCAATAAACCTTTAGCCTTTATTCTTTTTCTTGAGTTGGTTAGTCAAAAACAACCAAACGGTTGACTAAACAATTTCAAAAACCAACTTTTGTCTAATCGATTAAAGGAGAACTCAATGCTTGATGCTTTTTCAAAAGCTGTAGTTTCAGCAGATGCCAGCACTTCCCCCGTAGCTGATCTTGATTCCCTCAAAGCTTTCGTTGCTAGTGGTAACAGACGTTTAGATGCTGTTAACGCTATTGCTAGTAATGCAAGCTGCATGGTTTCTGATGCTGTTGCTGGAATGATCTGCGAAAACCAAGGTTTAATCCAAGCCGGTGGTAACTGCTATCCCAACCGTCGCATGGCTGCTTGCTTACGCGATGCTGAAATCATCTTACGCTATGTAACCTACGCCCTATTAGCTGGTGATGCTTCTGTTCTTGATGATCGTTGTTTAAATGGTCTTAAAGAAACCTATGCAGCTCTTGGTGTTCCTTCTACCTCCACCGTGCGTGCTGTTCAAATCATGAAAGCTCA
>JBFRWO010000261.1:0-16539 GCA_051439625.1 Crocosphaera sp.
TTTAGCTTGGTGGGAAATTGATATTACTTGGATGACTATTCAAGTTTTACAATTTTTAGGACTGGCTAAAAACGTGAAATTAGCCCCTGTCTCTGATGATAAATAGTTATCTAAACCCCGTCGTTAACGATGGGGTCTTATTAGCTTTTACAGACAGCTAAAAAACCTCCTCTGTTTGTCAGTGAGGAAGTTTTTAAATTGGAAAGGAGTCGGTTTACTTCTGACTTCTGCTATACTCCCTGTCCCCCCGTCAAACTCCAAGGATGATAAGAAAATCAATAATCATGCTAGTATGAGCTTATAAGAATTATTTTCCTAAGTTGTTGTGTCAATTCCTAATTACAAGCATCTAAGTGAATCTAACTCTCTACACTACTCACTTTAGAGCATTTTTTATGTCAATTTACGTCGGTAACTTATCATACGAGGTCACACAAGAAGACCTTGCAGAAGTTTTTGCAGAATACGGTACAGTAAAAAGGGTGCAACTGCCAACTGATCGAGATACAGGACGAGTTAGGGGTTTTGGTTTTGTGGAAATGGAAACAGAGGACGAAGAAACCGCAGCTATTGAAGCCTTGGATGGGGCTGAATGGATGGAACGTTCCATCAAAGTCAATAAAGCAAGACCCAGAGAAAACCGCCGATCCCAAAACCGAGGTTCCACTAGTCGTTATTAGACTTGATTCTTTAGTTCAAAGTGCGATCGCTATTCTTTTGAACCTTTTTAACCATCAATTGAGAGTAACACAAATGAATGTTAAAGAACTTTTAAGTCGCTACAATGCAGGACAAAGAGACTTTAGAGAGATAAGCTTAATTGCAGCTAATCTCAGGAATGTCAATCTCAGTGGTGTTAATCTCAGTGGGGCTGATCTTAGAGGTGTCAATTTATCTAACGCTAATCTTAGCTATGCTAATTTAACTAATGTTCGTTTCCAAGGGGCTAACCTAACAGAAACCAACTTAACCTCAGCTAATCTAACTGGGGTTGATCTCGAAGGAATAGATACCAGTCAAACCTATTTATCAAAAGCAATTTTTCAACAGATAAAAGTTGCTGTCCAATAAACCTTAATTAAGGAGATAAGCTTAAATATGACTCAAATTATTCGTGGCGAAAATGAGGGTATTGAATCGGCTTTACGTCGCTTCAAACGACAAGTAAGTAAAGCAGGAATCTTTTATGATATGAAGAAAAATCGGCACTTTGAAACCCCGATCGAAAAACGTAAACGTAAAGCCTTAGCTAAACAAAGACAACGGAAAAGATACTCTCGTTAATAGATAAATATTCAGGAAATAGTAGGGGCAAACGGTTGTTGACCCTGAATCTATTATTATTGTTTATAAGACCCCGTTGTTAACGACGGGGTTTTAATAAGTATAGTGTAAGAAAAAAAATAATAACACTAAAAGATGAATAATCAAATTAGTTTAATCAAAAGTAAAACAAATAGTTATCTTCCTGAATTACTAGAACGAATTCATAGTAATTATTCTGTTCATAATCACTATAAGAAAAAAAATACAGTTAAAATTCTGGACTTATTTGCTGGAATAGGGGGGATGAGAATTGGATTTTCTCGTTCTTATAGTCAATGTGTATTTTCTTCTGAATGGGATAAATACGCACAAAAAACCTATCAATTAAACTTCGGAGAAACACCTTTTGGAGACATTAATAAGATTCATCCTCAAGATATTCCTGACCATGATATTCTCATAGGAGGCTTTCCTTGTCAACCATTTAGTACCATTGGTAAAAGGGAAGGGTTCCGTCATCAAACTCAAGGTAATTTATTTTATAATATTGCTCAAATTTTAGAAGAAAAAAAACCCTTTTGTTTTCTCTTAGAAAATGTTCCTGGTTTAGTTACTCATGATAAAGGACAAACCTTTGAGATTATCTTGAAAACACTGGATAGTTTAAATTATGATGTTAGATATAGTATTTTAGATGCTGCTTTGTTTAATTTACCTCAACTTAGAAAAAGAATATATATCATTGGATTTTGTCGAGACTATTTAAAAGAAACAGTTGATTTTACTTTTCCAGTTGGTAAAAAAAATAATGTTTTTATTGATCAATTTATTGAAACTAATAAAGAAGGTTATGCAATTAGTAAACATCTACAAAAAAGTTATTTATTCAAAAAAAATGATGGACGACCACAAATTGTGGATCAAAACTCAAAAATAAAAGTAAAAACTTTTGTTTCTACTTATCACAAAATTCAACGATTAACAGGTACATTTGTAAGAGATGGACAAACAGGATTAAGATTACTTTCAGAGAATGAATGTAAAGCAATTATGGGGTTTCCTAAAGATTTTCAATTTCCTGTTTCCAGAACCCAAATGTATCGACAAATTGGTAATTCTGTCGCTATCCCTGTTATCCATGAAATTGCTGAAAAAATTTATGATTTAATTAAACAAAATCAACATATTACATGGGAAGAATAAACCCCTCAAATTTTAAATTTATTTTATATTTCACTCAAAAAAATCATGAAAAATATTACAATAAAATTATAATATTATCCCCTGTTTGTAGCATTAATTAACAATTGTTTTTCTTTCTTAATTAAATATCCGAGTTATTTTAAAAGTCATTGCAAAACGTCTTCTAAAACACCGAAAGTTAAGTTAAACTCGCTATTATTGGAACTAGATAAAAAACAATGTGAGTTAAATTTTCTGTTATTGCTTAACACTCACAAGATGGGGAGGAAAAAATCATAGATAGGGTTTACCCTTAACCTGCTTGTGTTGAGCTTGAAAATTAGCTCCAAGGAGGTATTTAATGAGCGAAAAAGTCCTTGGTAATGTGCGAAATGTGGCCATCGTGGGCCCTTATTCGAGCGGCAAAACCACCCTACTCGAAAGTCTATTATCCGTTAGCGGTGCCATTACCCGAAAAGGTAGTATAAAAGAAGGTAATACCGTCAGCGATAGTTCTCCCGAAGCTAGAGATAGACAAATGAGTGTGGAGGTTTCTGCCGCGAGTACCACCCACGAAACCATAGAATTTACCTTTTTAGACTGTCCTGGTTCCATCGAATTTGCCCAAGAAACCTATAATGCGTTAGTAGGTGCCGGTGCTGCGATCGTAGTTTGTGAACCGGAAATTAATCGTTTATTAACCCTTGCACCCTTATTAAAATTTCTTGATGATTGGTCAATACCTCATATTATCTATATCAACAAGATGGATCGCTTCAAAGACAGCTTTATGGACGTACTCCACGCCCTCAAAGATGTGTCCACCCGTCCTGTTGTACCGCAACAATATCCCATCAGTCAACAAAGAGAACTTATTGGTTATATTGATTTAGTCAGCGAACAAGCTTATCATTATCATTCAGGCAGTCCGGCTGATCCCATTCCTCTTCCCGAACACCTGCAAGCAGAAGAACAAGCGGCCCGTCAGGAAATGTTAGAAGTCTTAGCAGACTTTGACGATCATTTGTTAGAAGAATTAATCGAAGATATCAAACCCCCACAAGAAGAAATACTCAAAGATTTAAAGCAGGATCTCAGTGCAGATTTAATTGTACCGGTTTTCTTTGGTATTGCCGAACAAGACTATGGAATACGACCTTTACTGGATGATTTAGTTAAAGAAACCCCTGCACCCAATATTACAGGAGAACGTCGGGGACTGGAAAACAAAACCGACGGAGAAACCTTAGTACAAGTATTAAAAACCTATTTTACCCCTCAAGGTGGTCAACTTTCCTTGGTCAGAGTATGGCAAGGTGAAGTTAAAGAAGGAATGTCCTTGAATGGGGTTCGCGCCGGTGGTATTTATCGGGTTATGGGACAACAACAAATTCCTATACCCAGTCAAACCGCATCTTTAGGGGAGATCGTTGCCATTGCCCGTTTAGACGGTATTAAAACAGGGGAAACCCTATCCAGTCAAGATAAACCCAGTGAACTGTTACCCAAAGCAGAAACTTTAGAACCTGTGTATGCGTTAGCTGTCACCCCTGAAAAACGCAAAGATGAAGTGAAACTCAGTGCAGCTATAGCTAAACTGATAGAAGAAGATCCATCCTTGCATTGGCAACAACACGGGGACACCAAAGAGGTTATTTTGTGGGGACAGGGTGAAATACATTTGAAAGTCGCTTTAGACCGTTTGAGTCGTAAGTATAACCTACCTATGACAACTCATTTACCCCAAGTACCCTACAAAGAAACCATCCGCAACGGACAGAAAGTTCATGGACGTTATAAACATCAAACTGGAGGTCACGGGGCCTTTGGAGACGTTCATCTAGACATTAAACCCTTACCCAGAGGAGAAGGTTTCCACTTCCATCAAACCATCGTTGGGGGTGTGGTTCCTAAACAATACATTCCTGGGGTAGAAATGGGGGTTAAGGAATATTTAGATCACGGTCCTTTGGGGTTCCCTGTGGTGGATGTAGATGTGACTTTAACTGACGGTTCCTATCATTCTGTGGATAGTTCTGAACAGGCGTTTAAACAAGCTGCGCGCATTGCTATGAGCGATGGAATGCCTTTATGTCATCCTGTGCTATTAGAACCCATTTTATCCGTTAATGTATCTATTCCTGCTGAATGTACCGCTAAGGTTTTGCAGTTGGTGAGTGGACGACGGGGACAAATTCTCGGTTATGAAAGTTTAACCGAGTGGAAAGGATGGGATCAAGTTACTGCTTATTTGCCTCAAGCAGAGATGCAAAACTTTATTATTGAACTGCGATCGCTGACGATGGGAGTGGGTACTTTTACCTGGACTTACGACCATTTACAAGAGGTTCCCGATAAGGTGACAAATAAAGTTTTAACTGCTAATGGAAACGGGAAAAATTAAACCTTTTTTCTGATTGATTTACGTTCGTTTCAAAGATTAGGGTAGATTAATATCTGCCCTTTTTTGTATTATGTTATAGAGTTAAAATTAATTTTTTCAAATTTTGTGAACGAAACTGTTTATATCGAAACCAGCATTTTTGGTCATTTGACGGCTCGACCAACCAATAATTTGATTGTTGCTGCTAATATCAAGATTACTCAAGATTGGTGGGAGCAATACCGCAGTGTATTTACACTTTACGTATCAGAAGTTGTTGAAAATGAAGCAGCACAAGGAGATATGGTAATTGCTGCTCAAAGGTTAAATCTGTTAAAGTCTTTAAGGCTTCTTGAATTGACAGAAGAGGCGTTTGAACTTTCCCAAGCGTTTCTAAATCAAAGCAATTTACCTCCTAAAGCAACCAACGATGCTTTACACATGGCACTAGCAACAGTCTATAGTTTAGATTATTTGTTAACATGGAACTGCAAGCACATGGCAAATGCTCAAATTCAGCGAAAGTTAGCTCAAATTAGTTCCGAACTTGGCTATGTCTTACCAGTCATTTGCACTCCCTATGAGCTTATGGGATATACTCCAGAGGTTTAGTTATGTATAAAAATGAGATTCTTGATGAAATTTACAAGTATAGGGATGAATATGCTAAATCATTTGAATATGATTTAAGAGCGATTTTTAATGACTTAAAACAAAAACAACAAACTCACAAGGATAGACTTGTGAAACTTCCTATTAAACGTAGGTTGAGACGTTAAGGCGATCGCTGACTATCTAAGCATAATTAGTAATGCTATAGTAGTAATGTATTCTTGTATTAGCATCTAAATTTATGGAAAACAAGCTACTTGAAAAATACCTTAAACACCCTAAAACAGAAGAGTCTTTTGCAATTATCTTTGTGAAAAAACATCTCGCTCAAGCAAAAGGGCATTGGATAGATATTGTCCATTGCCGACGTTATGAGATGTCTTCAGACATTTTACATTTCAGATTCGTCGTAGGTGGTCTGTATAAGAGAAAAATAAAACCTCAATATCCATCAAAATCTGTATACACCATTAATGGCAGATTAGACGAAAACGAATATGACTTAATGGT
The DNA here is from genome assembly GCA_051439625.1 of Crocosphaera sp. Classification (GTDB taxonomy): domain Bacteria; phylum Cyanobacteriota; class Cyanobacteriia; order Cyanobacteriales; family Microcystaceae; genus Crocosphaera. Next base: position 5,954 of record JBFRWO010000261.1, read on the forward strand.
ACGAGCTATAACCTGGGAAACTGCACATAAGGACATTGAACAGCAGAAATCAAAGAACATAGCACCACGGAAATTTAAGATAACAGGTGTAAGCTACGATAAAAATCGAAGCAAAAAAGACTTTTTCCGAGAGGATGCACCACCAGAAATAAAGGCTCTTGCAGATAATCTCAACGACCGCACAAATCCACTATGGGATAGGGCTTTGCAATACGCTAACAAGCCAAAGTTTGTTTATGAGATTAAGAAAGTTTACATCAACTAAGTGGATAGTGCGATCGCCTCTCTTGTAGGGTTCATTAATTAAATGTAACGCACCATCTTAAATTAAGATTCTATTGAGCTAAAATAATAAATAATAGTCCATATATCATTAACTAAAACCTATGACTGAACTTCTCGAAAAAGTTATTACAGAACTCAAAAAACTTCCCCCTGATCAGCAAGATGAGATCGCTTCTCGTTGGATGGATGAACTTAAACCTATTACTAATAATAAGCAATTACGACCATTTGGGTTATGTGCCGGAGAATTTACTGTTCCAGAAGATTTTGATGATCCTTTACCAGAGGACATTCTTAACGCATTTGAGGGTGAATGAAAATTTTACTAGATACCCACATTTTTCTCTGGTTCATTAGTGGTGACAATCGTTTATCAATAGACATTCGTAACTGCATTCGTGATTCAGATAATGAAGTATATTTGAGTGTTGTTTCTATTTGGGAATATATTGTTAAATATCAATTAGGGAAGCTACCATTACCAGAACCCCCCGAAATTTATTTGCCCAGACAGCGCAATCTTCATGAAATTATTAACCTTAATTTAGATGAAAATAGTGTAACTCAATTAGCAAAATTACCTCCCTTACATCGTGATCCATTCGATAGAATGCTCATTTGTCAAGCTTTACAATACAATCTGATCATTGCAACAGTAGATAAAGCAATTCGTAATTACCAAGTTAGAATTTTATAATGCGATCTCTCATCGATCACACATTTTTTAGGTTGGTTTTCGTTTATTGGTTTTGGATAGGGACACACAATGAATATGATGAATTACTGATAAGATTTTAAATTTTACTGAGATGAAAGTTCTCTGAAATTAGTCGTCACTTTGGATATACACTCCCATTTATCTGTACACCTTACGAGTTCATCAATCTTGATTCCATAGGAAATTAATGATGTATAAAGACCCTATTGTAGAAGAAATCCATCAGTATAGAGAAGAATATGCAAAATCCTTCAATTATGATTTAAAGGCAATATTTGAAGATTTGCGAAAAAAGCAAATTGCCAGTGGACGAAAATTTGTCAAATTACCTATCAAAAAAGTGCGATCACCTATCTTGTAGGTTGGGTTGAAGGAACGAAACCCAACAATCATAATTATTTAGCTAAAATGACAAATAATAGTCCATATATCATTCCCTAAAACCTATGACTGAACTGCTAGAAAAAGTTATTACAGAACTCAAAAAACTTCCCCCTGATCAACAAGATGAGATCGCTTCTCGTTGGATGGATGAACTAAAAGATGAATATCAATGGCAAGAAACTCTAGAACAACCCCAAAGTTCTTTTTTAGATGAATTAGCAAAAAAAGCCTTAAATGAATCATCACAAGGAAAAACAAAGAAAATAGGATTTGATGAAATATGAAGTCAGAATTAACAGATGACTTCTTAAAATGTTTTGCTAAACTACCCGAAACAGTCAAACAAACTGCACGAAAAAACTATAAACTTTGGAAACAAAATCCAAAACATGCGAGTTTAGAATTCAAGAGAATTAACACCAAAGAACTTGTTTATTCAGTTAGAGTAGGAATCGGTTGGCGTGCTGTAGGAGTTATGAAAACATCAGATACAATTGTTTGGTTTTGGATAGGAAAGCATAGCGAATATGATAAGCTACTGAAAAAATTATAGGGTGTGATTGCACTATATCAATTCTCAAACTTAGGAGGAAAAGAACTTTTTTCTGTATAATTGATCAGTGAATTTTTATTAATTTGACTAAGCTTTTCTTTTTTTCCCGAAACTTTTGTACCCCCAAAGGTGTCGTAAGCTGTTAAACTAGACAGATTAAGCACTTAGTTTAACCTCTCCTTAGATTATCATTACTGCGCCTATGGTTCATGTTAAGCGCATCGAATTATCTCACTTTAAATCTTTTGGTGGCACCTCTGCCATTCCTTTTTTACCTGGGTTTACGGTGGTATCGGGTCCCAATGGGTCGGGTAAGTCTAACATACTCGATGCTTTATTATTTTGCTTGGGTTTGGCTACATCTAAGGGAATGCGGGCCGAACGATTACCTGATTTAATTAATCATAATCATAGCAATAATCGCAAGACAAAAGAAGCTTATGTTTCTGTTACTTTTGATGTTTCAGATTTAACGGATTTAGAAGAATTTAGTCGAGACAATCCCCCTATCACTAAGATAGCATTAACAGAAGAAAATGGCAATAATGGTAATGGAAATAATGTTGAAGAAACAAACACAGAAAATGGTTTAATTGCTAGTAGTGAATGGACTGTTACAAGACGGTTACGGGTGACAAAAGGGGGAAGTTATTCGTCAACTTATTATATTAATGAGCAACCTTGTAATGTTAGTCAACTCCATGAACAATTAAACCGTTTGAGAATTTATCCTGAAGGTTATAATGTTGTGTTGCAAGGGGATGTGACTCGCATTATTAGTATGAATGGTAAGGAAAGAAGGAATATTATTGATGAGTTGGCCGGGGTAGCAGAATTTGACCGTAAAATAGAAAAAACAAAGGAAACTCTAGAAGAAGTTCGGGAACGGGAAGAACGTTGTCAGATTATTGAAACGGAGTTAAAACGTTCTTTGGAACGGTTAGCTGCTGATAGAATTAAAGCAGAAAAATATCAGAAATTGAAAAAACAAATTCATGAAAAACAAGGATGGGAAACGGTCTTAGTTTGGAAGTTATTACAGCAAAAAATATCTGGTATAAAAAATAAAATTACTACAGGGGAACAGGAAGAACAAAAATTAAATCAAGCTATTAATGATCTGGCTGAAAAGATAAAAGAAAATACTGCTAAATTAGAAGAATTAAACCTTCAGGTTAAAGCATTAGGAGAAGATGAACAGTTAACTGTTGCTTCTCAACTTGCTACGCAAAAAGCGCAACGAAACCAACGAGAACAACGACAACAAGAATTAAATGATTTAATTATACAAACTGAAAAAGAAATCAGTGAAACTGAAACAATTATTAGCCAACAAAAACAAACCTTATCCCAACTAACTCAGAATAGTAACAGTTTACAACAAGAAACTTTGCCTCTACTAAAAGAACAAAGAGATCGCACTTATCAAACCCTAGAAATGGTCAGACAACAAGCAGCAGCAGTTGCAGAAGCTTCTGAGGCTTGGGTACAAGAACAAGCAAAATTAAGCCGCCAAATTTCTACTTTACAGGATACATTAAACCCTCAGTTAACCCAACAAGCACAGTTAAAGGAACGTTATCAACAGTTACAAAATAATATTAGTGACGAAAGTGAACAACTAGAAAATCTTGACTTAGAATTACACAGTCAAGAACAAGAATTTAAACAATTGTCTATTCCCCATGAAGAAAAAATACAACAACTTGCTCAACAATTATCAACCGCAGAACAAGATAAAAGTATTCTCGAAGAAACCCAAACTCTCTTAGATAAAGAATATCGAGAAAAACAACGACAATTAGATCGTTTAGAAGCTTCTCAGCAAGCACAAAAAGAAGCTCAGGGAACCTATGCAACCCAACTTATTCTAAGTTCAGATTTGCCTGGGGTTTGTGGTTTAGTTGCACAACTGGGACAGGTAAAACCGACTTATCAATTAGCCTTAGAAATTGCTGCTGGATCACGTTTAGGACAAATAGTAGTCGAAGACGATACTATAGCTGCTGCTGGAATTAAGCTCTTAAAACAAGCAAAAGCAGGACGGGCGACGTTTTTACCGTTAACAAAAATTAGACCCTATCGTGGACAAAATAATGAAAGTTTACGCCATGCACAAGGGTTTATTGATTTAGCTGTTAATTTAGTGCTTTGTCGTCCTGAACACGAAAAAATATTTTCTTATGTTTTTGGGAATACTGTTGTTTTTAAAACCTTAAATGATGCTAAATATCATTTAGGAAAACAGCGTATTGTTACCCTGGAGGGAGACTTATTAGAAACCAGTGGTGCGATGACAGGAGGAAGTCGTCCAAAACGTTCTTCGATTCGTTTTGGAACTTTAGTGCAAGGAGAGTCCCATGAAATTAAATCCTTAAAACAAAGATTAACTGATTTAGAAGAGTTATTATCTCGTAACCAGCAAAAATTACAACAAAAATCAGAACAAATTAAACAATTATCTGATGAGTTAACCGAAGCAAGACAAAGTGGACGAGAACAACAATTAAAACGTCAACAGTTAGAAAAAGAAATTAAACGATTACAAGAACAAAAACAAAAATTAAGCTTACAGTTATCTCGTCATAAACAAGAAGCAGAAACCTTAGACAGTCAATTAAAAATTATTGCTGCTGAAATTCCCCCATTAACTATAGAATTACAACAAAAACAAGATAGACTTAAACAGTTAGAAGAATCTCATAGTCATAGCGAATGGCAAGAAATTCAAACCTTAATTAAAAGTCAAGAAACTCAACTACAAGAAAGAGAAAAAGAACTACGTCAAGGAGAAAATAAACTACAAGAAATCAACCGTCAATTGTCTTCTTTAGAGGAAAAAATCAAAGTAAATCAACAGAGAATAGAAGCATATAAAGAGCAAAATGTCAAGTTAAATAATGAGAAAATTGACATTAATAAACAGCTAGAAACTATCAAGGATAAAATTAGTAACTTAGAAACTGTCTTAGCAGAATTAACCCAAAAATTAGGGGAAACCAAAAAAGAACGAGATAGTCTAGAACAACAATTAACAACCATCAAGAAAAATCATCAACAAAAAATCTGGAACTTAGAAAAATTACAAACCACTCAACAGGAAAGAAAAGAAACATTAGTTAGTCTAGAAGAAGAACAAGAAAGCAAAAAAAATGAATTACCCGATCCCTTACCAGAAGTTCCCTTACTCTCAGAAATTGATGAAACTACCACAGATTTAAACCCTCATATTGAACAATTACAAAAAGAAATTCGTAACGGACAAAAACGCTTAGAAGCGATGGAACCCGTGAATATGTTGGCCTTAGAAGAACATCAAAAAACCCAAGAAAGATTAAACGAACTAACCGAAAAATTAACCACAATTCAAGGAGAAAGAACAGAATTATTACTAAGAATAGAAAACTTTACCACCCTAAGATTTAGGTCTTTTAAAGAATCCTTTGACGCTGTTAATGAGAACTTCCAAAACATTTTTGCTACCCTTTCCCAAGGAGACGGATACTTACAATTAGAAAACGAAGAAGATCCCTTTCAAGGGGGATTAAATCTCGTCGCACACCCCAAAGGAAAGCCCGTACAACGCTTAAGTTCCATGTCAGGAGGAGAAAAATCATTAACCGCTTTAAGCTTTATTTTTGCCCTACAAAGATACCGTCCTTCTCCCTTTTATGCTTTCGATGAAGTAGATATGTTTTTAGACGGGGCTAATGTTGAAAGACTCTCCAAAATGATTCAACAACAAGCACAACAAGCACAGTTTATTGTTGTTAGTTTACGTCGTCCAATGATCGAAGCATCTCAAAGAACTATTGGCGTAACTCAAGCAAGAGGGGCTTATACTCAGGTTTTAGGTATTAAAATATAAAAAAAATTAGTTTTAAACTGATAGCTAAAGACTGAGAATTTGTTAAATTAATAAAGGAAATAAAATAACCCCAAAGTCACCATTATGGCTGAAGATAAAAACAACAGAAACGATAATGATTGGATTAAACAGCTAGTCCTCATGGGCATTGGTACAACCTCACTAGCTGCGGAAAAATTAAAAGAAGTCAGCGAAGAATGGGTCAAAGAAGGTAAAATTAACCCAGATCAGGCACAAGGTTTCGTTGACGATATCATGGACCAGATCAAAACAGGACAAGGTAACTTTGAGAACAACATGGAACGTGAATTACGTAATATGTTGCAAGACTTAGGGGTTCCCCGTCAAACCGAAGTCGATGAGTTACGTGGAAGAATCGATCGCCTAGAAAGACAAGTGAGGGACTTAGAAAACAAATTATGGCGTTAAAAACAGTTAGTAAAGGAAAAAATCGATCCATGCGCGAAATTTTCATTAGTTTCGGGGTTATTGCCGGTTTTAGTTTATTGTTACTACTAAATTCTTTTTTTGGTAACTCCAACAAACAAACAGCGATCGCCTCAGAAAATTCCCCCAACATCACCAAAGAGACACTCATGGCTTTGAATATTAACGATAGAGAAATTACCCAAGAACAGATAGACAACGCCGTTACCACCGAGTCCGGACTTAAATACATTGACCTTAAAGTAGGGGACGGAGACAGTCCAGAAAAGGGACAAAATGTTAGGGTACACTATACCGGAGTCTTAAAAAGCAATGGCAAAAAGTTCGATAGTTCCCGCGATCGCAACCAACCCTTTTCCTTTAAAATTGGTGTAGGACAAGTGATCAAAGGATGGGATGAGGGAGTTGCTTCGATGAAAGTAGGTGGCCAACGTCTCTTAATTATTCCCCCTGAGTTGGGTTATGGTTCCCGAGGTGCCGGTGGAGTAATTCCTGGCAATGCAACCTTAATTTTTGATGTGGAATTATTAGGGACTAAATAGTTCAAAAGTTCTTAGTGAGCAGTTATCCTGGGATGTCGGGGTAAAAACCTCCGTTACAGAAAAGTTAGCGGTGGGATGAGACCCCGACCAACAAATATAGCAGTCGAAACATAGATTAGGAAATTTTAGAATAAACTCAGTCCCAAACTCGCTTTAGATTAAGGCTAAACCCCGGTAACACGGTTTCTCCAGATAACTGACTGGGATTTTCCAACGCTTCCACTTCTTGCCCCGGACGGTAAATCTCCACTTGTTTATTTTTTGGGTTAATCAGCCAACCCAACTTTGCCCCATTCTCCCTATATTCTTCCATCTTGGCTCGCAGGTCTTTAAGGGTATCATTTTTGGAACGCAACTCTACCACAAAGTCGGGACAAAGGGGAGCAAAGCCTTGACGTTGTTCTGGGGTAAGAGCATCCCAACGAGCTTGACTCACCCATGAAGCATCAGGAGAACGATTGGCACCATTGGGTAACTCAAATCCGGTAGATGAGTCAAAAGCTTCGCCATTGCCCCCTTCTTCCTCAATCCATCTAACCAGAAAGTAAATAATTTTGCTGTTACGCTTTCCAGTTTCGCTACCAGTGGGTGGATTCACAATTAATTCTCCAGTTGCAGTTCGTTCAAGGTGTAGCTCACGGTTCGCAGCCGCCAGAGCCGCAAACTGTTCTGATGTAACACGCAGAGCAAGCTGATGGGGAAGTTGAAGCAATAAGGTTTTGGGAGGAGCGTTAACCATGATTGACCTCAATAGAGAAGAAGGGGAAAAAGGAATATCCTTGATTAGAGAGTAATGATTCTGATGAAGGAGTGAACTGCTTTTATTACATCTAGTACAAACAGCTTTTTTTGAGTTACTTTCTACTTCTAAAATTAGAGTATTTTCTAATTGTTTTTGTGATTTTACACTTACTCCTGCAAGAGAAAGGTAAAGTTACAGACAACTAGGAGTATATTTATCATCGGGATAATCTTCAATAATAATAACATTGTTTCCTGTTTCCATAATTTCTTGTCTAGATATATTTCGTTCAACGACACGCTTTAAAGCATGGAGTGTTAAATCAAATTTTCCAGACATTAGTTGTTGACGAGTTGTTTCTAATGATTTCATGGGTTTTAAAAAAGTCCCCTAGTTTGTTTCTAGAGGACGATCTTTATTATCGGTGACAATGATAAAACTGACCTAAATTTATTTTTTCTTACTATTCTTAGAAACTTTCTTAATAGCTAAACCTCCTAAACTTAATAATCCTAAAATAGATGAGGGTTCAGGAACAGATTGAGAAATAGGAGCATCATTAATAGTCCAGCTACCAAAAAGAACCCCATCACCAGGACCAGGAATAGGATTTGCTGTAAATGTATAAGTTTCTCCTCCTTGAAATAATAGGGGTTGACCAACAAAATCGCTGGATGTCTGTACATTTCCCAAAGAAGATACACCTGGACCAGTGATATCAAAGTTAAGAGTTCCAGTACTAGAGAGTGAAATGTAGGAGAGAAGTTCTACATCTTGGTCAAAACTAACATCAAATGATGTGGGAAAGTTGTTTCCGAATGTTAATCCACCACCAATAAACAAGAAATCTACTGGACTTGGGCTAGAGAAGGTTGCAGTTGCTTTTCCGGCGGTTTCTTGGAAAGTGTTTGCCGTCCCTGTGTTGTCAGTAAAGTCAAGAACAACTGTAGCAGCATTAGTAGCAGAAGATAGGGTTAAAATGGCAAAGGTAGCACCAGCAATTGATAAGCTAGGCTTTACCCCCCCCGAAATTTGATAAGTTTTGCTAAACTAGACATGGTATAATTCTAAAAAAAAGTTGACGGTTTTTAGTATAGCGTTCATCTTAGTTTTTGGGTACAATCACGGAAAAATAAGAAAATTTAGATATCATTTTCATCAACTCGAACTACAAATGTCGATTAATGATAAATTAGAGTAAGATAATATACTGAAGAGTTAGCAAGAACAATATGAGTGCTATATCATTTCAAGAGATTATTGATTCAATTGAAAATTTATCCATTGAAGATCAAGATTATTTACTTGACTTAATACACAAAAGGAGAATTGATAATCGAGGAGAAGAAATTGCGAAAAATGGACAAGAAAGTCTAAAAAATTTATCGTTAGGCAAAGGGAAAAAAGGAACAGACCAAAAAATAAAACCTTATTTGTTAGAAGATGAGGAACAATGAAACTTTTAAGGACAAGTCGTTTTTAATTATTAATTCTTAATTGCTGAAGATCAAGTTTATTAATTCCCTAGTTATTTTTTGTCAAATGCACATCAAGTTCATTTTGTCAAGGTGAAGAATAAAGAAGATAAAAAGAATACATTTCGTAACAAAACTACTCAGAAAGCCCGAAACAGTTTAATCTAGAGGCTGATTAACTTTTTAAAGATAAAACCTTATCGCCTTGGGAAGCAGGGCGACTGCCTGTGGAGGCTTTGTAAGACCAAAACTAGACTAGATAAGTCTTGTAGAGGCAATAGCCAGTGAAGCGGGAAGCTCCAAAGACGAATAAAACCGTCCTAAGCCTTTGTCAGTTGGAAGTCCCAACTACCACAAAGTTTAGTTGGGGTACTTCACGAAACATCTGGTTTTAATTAAGATGTTGCAAAGATATAAACTCCGATAAAGGAGTAGAATAGCAATTTTTTTCATGGGAGATAGTTGAAGTCCAATGAGTGTAAAAGCAAGTGGTGGAAGCTCGTCAGCCAACCCCCAACTGTATCAAACCGTTCCCGTTTCAGCCATCAGTCAAGCTGAGCAACAGGATCGCTTTTTAGGAAAGACAGAACTCAATCAATTAGTTACCTATTTCCAGTCTGGACAGAAGAGACTGGCGATCGCCCAAATCATAACAGCCAACTCAGACTTAATTGTGTCACGGGCAGCTAACAGGATCTTCACTGGGGGATCGCCCATGGCGTATCTAGAAAAACCCCCAGTGGAAGCTCCCCGAGAAATGGCCATGGCCGGAGCAACCCCAACAGTCCAACCAGGAGCCGTTACCTACGTAGAAAGCGGTAGCGGTGGCGGTGGAGTTTTCGGAGGTTTACGCTCCCTGTTCACCTCCAGTGGACCTATTCCTCCAGGGTTTCGCCCCATTAATATTTCTCGTTATGGACCGAGCAATATGCAGAAGTCTTTACGGGATATGTCTTGGTTTTTACGCTATGTTACCTACGCCATTGTCGCTGGAGATCCTAGCATCATCGTAGTTAACACCCGTGGTTTAAAACAAGTCCTAGAAAGAGCTTGTTCCATCGATGCGACCATCGTAGCACTGCAAGAAATGCGGGCTGCTTCTCGGGAATATTTCCGCCAAGATGCAGAAGCAGAAGCCATTGTTACCGAATACTTTGACATTCTCATCACAGAAATCAAAGCACCGACCCCTGGTAACAAGTTACGTCAACGTTCTTCTAGTGATCTACAAGGGTTAGAACTGCCCCAAAGCTATTTCAACGCCGCTTTAACCCGTCAAAAATTCGTGATGAAGCCCGGCTTATCCGAATCTGAGAAAGGAGAAATCATCAGAGCAGCTTATCGTCAACTCTTCGAGAGAGATATTACCAAAGCTTACAGTCAATCTGTATCTTACCTAGAATCTCAGGTAAGAAATGGGGACATCTCTATGAAAGAGTTTGTCCGTCGCCTCTGTAAGTCTCCTCTCTATCGTAAGCAGTTCTTTGAACCCTTTATCAACAGTCGGGCTTTAGAATTGGCTTTCCGTCATATTTTAGGGCGCGGTCCAAGTTCTCGTGAAGAAGTGCAGAA